>NZ_JBEOVY010000285.1:0-10435 GCF_040295745.1 Saccharopolyspora sp. NPDC002686 | reverse complement strand
TCCGTCCCGAGCCGCAGTTTCAATTGAAACTGCGATCCGCCGTGCCTGGGATCCGCAGTTTCAATTGAAACTGTGGTTCTGTACCAGGCCCGGACTACTGATCGATCAGAGCGGGAGGGGGATCTCGTTGCCGGTGGCGTTGGCCAGGGCGTCGCGCATGACCTTGCGGGGGGCCGAGAGGCCGGTGAACTGCTCGACTTGGCCGAACGACTGGTGCAGGAGCATGTCCAGGCCCGTCGCCACGCGGCCACCGGCCGCGGTGACCGCTGCGGCCAGCGGCGTCGGCCACGGGTGGTAGACGACGTCGAGCACGCACGCCGCCGTCGCCAGCTCCGCCACGCGCTCTCCGAGCGCTCCCGCGGGCAGCGTCGACACCACGACGTCCGCCGCTGCCGCGGCGTCCGCGAGCGCTACGCGGTCCAGCCGCTCCACGCTCGCCGCGATCCCCACGCGCTCCGCGGTTTCCACCGCGTCGCGCGCTCGCGCGGGCTCGCGCACCGCGATCGTCGCTTCGCGGATCCCGAGCTCTGCGAAGCCCGCCAGGGTAGCGGCGGCGGTGCCGCCCGCTCCCAGCACCAGCCCGCGGTGCCCGGTGTAGAAACCACCGGCCGCTCGCAGCGCTCCGACGACTCCGTCGACGTCGGTGCAGTCCGCGGCCCAGCTGCCGTCGGCGCGGTGCACCAGCGTGTTCGCCGCGCCGACCGCCTCGGCCCGCGAGCTGACCACGTCGGCGACGCGCAGTGCCGCGCGCTTGCCCGGCATCGTCACCGACAGCCCGGCCCACTCCGCGCCGAGACCGGGGACGAACTCGACCAGCTGCTGCTCGTCGGCCTCGATCCGCTCGTAGGTCCAGCCGGTCAAGCCCAGCGCGGTGTAAGCGGCGCCGTGCAGGACCGGGGACAGCGAGTGCTCGATCGGTGAACCGAGCACCGCTGCCCGCCGCTGCTCGTCAGAAGGCACCGCGAGCCCGCGCTTCGTCGATGTAGGCGTTGTGCTGCTCGAAGGTGTCGGCGAAGCAGGACGTGCCGTCCGGGTAGCACTTCACGAAGTACCGCCAGTTGCCCGGCGCCGGCTTCTCGGCGGCCTCCAGCGCTTCCCGGCTGGCCGTCGAGATCGGCGTCGGCGGCAGCCCGAAGTTCTGGTACGTGTTGTACGGCCCCGGCCGTTCCCGGTCCTTCGGGTCGGTCAGCAGGCTCGGCTTGTCCAGCGGGTAGTTGATCGTGGAGTCCATGCCGAGCCGCATGGCCGGCTGGCTGAGCCGGTTCTCGATCACCCGCGCGACCTGCCCGAAGTCCTTGGTGATCGCCTCGCTCTGCACGATCGAGGCGATGGTGAGGAGCTCGTACGGGGTGCGGCCGGTGCCCTCGGCCCGCTGCGGCAGGCCCGCGACCTCCAGCGCCGCCGCGGAGCGGGTGACCACGTCGCGCAGCACGTTCTCCGCGGTCTCGCCCGGCTTGACGTCGTAGACGCCGGGCATGATCAGCCCTTCCAGCCGCCGGTTCGGCTCCGCCCTGGACGCGCCGTCGATCGCCCAGTCCGGCACGCCCAGCGACTTCAGGTCGGCGGTCGCGGCGATGCGGTGCATCTCCTCGGAGGTGGCGCACGCGGGGTTCTCACCGGCGCAGGTCGCCTCGGCGAGCCTGGTCAGGATGCCCGGGGTGTGCCCGCCGTCGGGGGCGAGCTGGTCCTCCAGCCGCATGCCGCCGCGGATGTCGACCCGGCCGACCTTCGCCTTGGGCGACAGGATGTGCGTCACCGCCGCGTCACCGGACATCTGGTTGCGCATCAGGTAGTAACCGGGCTGGATGCTGTTGATCTGCCGGTTCTCCTCGGCGGCCTTGGTGAAGGCCTTGGTGCTGGCCACCACGCCCTGCTGGGACAGGGTGCGGCCGATGGCGCTGACGGTGTCGCCGGGCTTGACCTCGACGACCACGTCCCCGGTGCCCTCACCGGGGAAGTCCTCGTAGGCACCGATCTGCATGATCTGGCTGGCTCCGTAGAGCACTCCGACGCCCACCAGCACCAGCACGAACAGCCCCGCCAGCGCGGTCACCAGGCGACGCCGCTTGCGGCGGCGGAAGCGCTCCGGGTCCGGCGCGCGGCGGCGCCGCTCGTCGGGCTCGTCGGCGAACAGTCCGAGATCGTCGGTCACGAAAGGTCCTCTCGCGTCTTCCCCCGACTGTCCAAGAACGCCTGCAAGATCTCCACGGCCGCAGCCTGGTCCACCACGGCGCGCTGCTTCTTCCCCTTCACGCCGCGCTGCGAAAGGATCCGGCTCGCGGTGACGGTCGTCAACCGCTCGTCGGAGAAGCGCACCGGCACAGGTGCGATGCGCTCCGCGAGCGCCGTCCCGTAGGACTGCGCGATCTCCGCGGCGGTGCCGTGGCGGCCGGCCAGCGTCTTCGGCAGGCCCACCACGACTTCCACCACGTCGTGCTCGGTGACGAGCTCGGCCAGCTGCGACAGGTCGCTACCGCCCGCCTCGTCCCGCTTCAGCGTGATCAGCGGCGTGGCCAGCATCGGAGCGGGGTCGCTGAGCGCGACGCCCACCCGGACCGAGCCGACGTCGACGCCGAGCCGACGCCCCGGACCGGGGTCCGCCTGCTGGTGCTCGCTCACCCGCCAGCCACCACCTGGTCGACGGCCTTGCGCAGGGCGTCGATCGCGGCGGTGATGCCGGCCGGGTTCGTGCCGCCGCCCTGGGCCATGTCCGGCTTGCCGCCGCCGCGCCCGCCGACCTCGGCGGCGAAGCCCGGCACCAGCTTGCCGGCGGCCAGGCCCTGGTCGCGGGCCGCGTCGTTGACGCCGACCACGAAGCTGACCTTCTCCGACTCGGCGGAGAACAGCGCGACCACCGATGGGCGGGAGCCGAGCCGACCGCGGATCTCTCCGGCCAGCGCGCGCAGCGCACCGCCGTCCACGCCGTCCGGCACCTGCTCGGCGACCACGGTCACGCCGTGCACGTCGGTGCCCTTCTCGGCGAGCTGGCCCGCGGACTGCAGGACCTGCGCGACGCGCAGCTGCTGGATCTCCTTCTCCGCGGACTTCAGCCGGGACACGACGCCGCTGATGCGCTCCGGCAGCTCTTCAGCGGGCACCTTGAACTGCTCGGCCAGCTGGCTGACCAGCAGGTGCTCCTTGCTGATGTGCCGCATCGCGTCCATGCCGACCAGCGCTTCGACGCGGTGCACGCCCGAACCCACCGAGGAGTCCGCGACCAGCTTGACCACGCCGAGGCGGCCGATGCGCGGCACGTGGGTGCCACCGCACAGCTCGCGGGAGTAGTCGCCCATGTCCACGACCCGGACCTGGTCGCCGTACTTCTCGCCGAACAGCGCGACCGCGCCGAGCTCCATGGCCCGGTCCATCGTCGTGTTGTAGGTCTGGACCTCGACGTCGCTCTGCAGGTAGTCGTTGACCTCTTCCTCGACACCGGCGAGCACGCCGGCCGAGACCGCCGCGGGGGCGGTGAAGTCGAAGCGCATCCGGCCCGGCGAGTTCAGCGAACCGGCCTGCGCCGCGCGCTTGCCGTAGGCGCTGCGCACCGCCGCGTGCACCAGGTGCGTCGCGGAGTGGGAGCGCTCGATCGCGTGGCGGCGGGCCTGGTCGACCGCGGCCTCCAGCGTGGTGTCCACGCCCAGCTCGCCCTCGACGACCTTGGCGCGGTGCACGAACAGGCCCGGCACCGAGCGCTGCACGTCGTGGACCTCGACGGCCACGCCGGGACCGACCAGCCGACCGGTGTCGGCGATCTGGCCACCGCCCTCGGCGTAGAACGGGGTGCGGTCCAGCACCAGCTCGACCTCGGTGCCCGCGGGCGCGGACTTGGCGGGCTGGCCGTCCACCAGCAGGCCCAGCACCCGGCTGTGCGACTGCAGGTCGGTGTAGCCGATGAACTCGGTGGTGCCGTGCTCGTCCAGCAGCGTGCGGTAGGTCGACAGGTCGCCGTGGCCGGTCTTGCGGGCCTTGGCGTCCTCCTTGGCCCGGCGGCGCTGCTCGGACATCAGCTCCCGGAAGCCCTGCTCGTCGACGCTGAGCCCCTGCTCGGAGGCCATCTCCAGGGTCAGGTCGATCGGGAAGCCGTAGGTGTCGTGCAGCTGGAAGGCCTTGTCGCCGGACAGCTGGCCGCCACCGGCCTTCTTGGTCTCGGCCACCGCCACGTCGAAGATCTTCGACCCGGCGGTCAGCGTGGCCAGGAAGGCCTCTTCCTCGTTGCGCATCACCGAGTCGATGCGGTCGAACTCGGTGACCAGCTCGGGGTAGCTCGGCGCCATCGCGTCGCGCACGACCTTGCTGAACTCGCTCAGCACCGGCTGCTGCACGCCCAGCAGGCGGGTGGAGCGGATGATCCGGCGCAGCAGCCGGCGCAGCACGTAGCCGCGGGCCTCGTTGCCGGGGGTCACACCGTCGCCGACCAGCATCACGCCGGAGCGGGCGTGGTCGGCGATGACGCGGAACCGCACGTCGTCCTCGGGGTTGTCGCCGTAGCGGCGACCGGAGAGCTCCTCGGCCTTGGCGATGACCGGGCGGACCAGGTCGGTCTCGTAGACGTTCTCCACGCCCTGCAGCAGGCAGGCCACCCGCTCGACGCCCATGCCGGTGTCGATGTTCTTGCTGGGCAGGCTGCCGATCGGCTCGTGCCCCAGCTTCGGCGAGAGCTCACCCCTGATGTCCTGCATGAACACCAGGTTCCAGATCTCGATGTAGCGGTCCTCGTCGGCGACCGGACCGCCCTCGCGGCCGTACTTCGGGCCGCGGTCGTAGTAGATCTCCGAGCACGGACCGCCGGGACCGGGCACGCCCATGTCCCAGTAGTTGTCCTTGCCGTCGCGGGCCTGGATCCGCTCGGCCGGGACGCCGACGACGTCCTGCCACAGCTGCCGGGCCTCGTCGTCCTTCTCGTAGACGGTGACCCACAGTCGCTCCGGGTCGAAGCCGTAGCCGCCGTCCTCCTGGGACTTGGTCAGCAGCTCCCAGGCGAACTGCATGGCGCCTTCTTTGAAGTAGTCGCCGAAGGAGAAGTTGCCGGCCATCTGGAAGAACGTGTTGTGCCGGGTGGTCTTGCCGACCTCGTCGATGTCACCGGTGCGCACGCACTTCTGGATGCTGGTCGCACGCGAGTAGGGCGCCGGGGCCTCGCCCAGGAAGTAGGGCTTGAACTGGACCATGCCGGCGTTGACGAACAGCAGCGTCGGGTCGTCCAGGATCAGCGACGCGCTGGGCACCACGGTGTGGCCGTGACGGCGGAAGTGCTCGGTGAACCGGCTGTAGATCTCGTGGGTCTGCACGGTGGGTTCCTCGGGAGGTTCAGGTGTCGGATGGCGCGGTGGCGGCGAGCGGCTGGCGGCGTTGCGCCGACGTCAGCGGCCCGCCCGGCGAGCTCGCCGAGCACCGGCCGCGTCCGGGGCCGGGGCCGCGTCGATCCGCCGGAACTGCACCGTGTCGGCGTTGTGCACGACGTCCTGCAACTCCTCTTCCCGCTCCTGCATCCCGGCGCGCACCTCGGCGCCGAACGAACCGACCGCACCGGCCAGTTCGCGAACCGCACCGCCCAGCTGCTCGGCCATGCCGCTCGGCGTCGCCTTGCGCGCGGTCTCGGTGAACTTGCGCATCGCCACGGCTCCGGCCGCGACGCCGGCGCCGAACCAGAAGAGGCGGCTCACTTGCGCCCTCCCTTGCCCTTGCGGCGGGTGTGCCGGCCGACGGGCTCCTGCTTGCGCTTGCGACGTGCCTTCAGGGCCTTGCTGACCCCGTAGGAGAACGCCGCCGTCTTCACCAACGGACCACCCAGTGTAGCCGTGAACAGCGAGGACAACGCCGAGACGTTGCCGCTGATCGTCTTGGCGTTGGCGGTGATGCCGTCGACCCGCTCCAGTTGCGTGTTGACGTGAGTGATCGTCGAATTCGCGCCGGTGAACAGCGGGTCGGAATTCTCGTGCGCCTTGCGGATCGCGGTGGTCGCCTCGTCCAAAGTCCGGCCGAGCTTGATCAGCGGGATCGCCAGCAGCACGACCAGCAGCACGAACGCTCCGGCGGCGATCAGCGCGGCGATCTGCGTGGGCGTCACGTGCCCTCCCGTATTTCCACGTCATGTCGGCAGACCAGGGCGTTGCCGCCCGGCCTGTTGATCGCCGCTCAGGTTACCGGCCCCGTTCGCGCACCTCCGCACCCGGTCGCGGCCACTTCCGCTCGTGTGAGTGGCGGTGGTGGTGGGAGCGACCATCGCCGCTCACGCGAGCCCGGTGTTGATCCGAGCGGCCTGGCGCGTCAGGTAATCGCGCTCGGCGAGATTGGACGCCTTCTGCGCGGCTTCGACGTAAAGTCGGGCCGCCGTCGCCAGGTCCCCGTCGCGCTCGTGGAGGTACGCCGCCACCGCTGCGCGGCGGGGCAGCGAGTCGTCCAGCTCCGCCAGCGCCGCGAGCCCGGCGCGCGGTCCGTCGGCCTCGCCGACGGCGACCGCGCGGTTGAGCCGGACCACCGGGCTGCCGGTCAGGCGCACGAGCTCGTCGTACCACTCGACGATCTGCACCCAATCGGTCTCCTCGGCCGTGGGCGCGTCCGCGTGGAGCGCTGCGATGGCGGCCTGGGCCTGGAACTCGCCCAGCTGGTCGCGGGCGAGGGCCGCCTGCAGGATCTCGATGCCCTCGGCGATCGACTTGGTGTCCCACCTGCGGCGGTCCTGCTCGGCGAGCGGCACCAGGCTGCCGTCGGACGCGGTCCGGGAGGCACGTCTGGCGTGGTGGAGCAGCATGAGCGCGAGCAGCCCAGCCACCTCCGGGTGGTCGATCGCGGCCGCGAGCTGCCGGGTGAGCCGGATGGCCTCGGCGGCGAGATCGACGTCTCCCGAGTAGCCCTCGTTGAACACCAGGTAGAGGACGCGCAGCACGGTGGCGACGTCGCCGGGCTGGTCGAACCGCACGCCGGACACCGTGCGCTTCGCCCGGCTGATCCGCTGCGCCATGGTCGCCTCGGGCACGAGGTAGGCCTGCGCGATCTGGCGGGTGGTCAGCCCGCCGACGGCGCGCAGCGTGAGCGCGACCGCGGACGACGACGTCAGCGCCGGGTGGGCGCACAGGAAGTAGAGCTGGAGCGTGTCGTCCACCCCGGGCGCCGGCTCCGGTGCCGGTTCCTCGTCGACGCGGTCCTCGCGACGGCGGCGCGCGGCGTCGGCCCTGGTCGCGTCGAGGAACCGGTTCCAGGCGACGGTGACCAGCCAGCCCTTCGGATCCCGCGGCGGATCGTCCGGCCAGACCCGGACCGCCTCGACCAGCGCATCCTGCACGGCGTCCTCGGCCGCCGCGAAGTCGGCTCCGCGGCGGACGAGGATCCCGATCACGCTCGGCGTGAGGCTCCTGAGCAGCGCCTCGTCCATCCGAGCGGTCACTCCGCGATGGTCGGCGGCGTGGTCAGGAACGGGCGCAGCTCGAGCCACTCGTGGATCGGCTTCCCGTCCTTCCCGGGGGCCGCGGACAGCTCCCCGGCCAGTTCGAGCGCACGCTCGTAGCTGTCGACGTCGATCACCATCCAGCCCGCGATGAGGTCCTTGGTCTCGGCGAACGGGCCGTCGGTGATCGGCGGGCGCCCCTCGCCGCCGTACTGGACGAACGTGCCTTCCGGAGCGAGCGCCTGGGCGTCGACGAACTCACCGGTCTCCTGGAGCCGTTCCGCGAAGTCCTGCATGAACTTCACGTGCGCCGAGATCTCCTCCGGCGTCCACTGGTCCATCGGCACGTCGTTGACCGGGTTCGGAGCGCCGCGGTAGTGCTTCAGCAGCAGGTACTTGGCCATGGTGTCTCCTCGGTGCGGGTGCGACCCATTCTGGCCGCATTCACCACCGGGGACGGAGCACATCGACGCTTCTCGACATCCGCGCCCGAGATTTTTCAGAACTCACCTCACCGGGGTGATCGGCTCGTCTCCGGTGAGGACCGCGGCGACGTTGCGGGCGGCGAGCTCGGCCATGGCCGTTCGGGTCTCGACGGTGGCCGAGCCCAGGTGCGGGACGACCACCGCGTTGTCCAGCTCCAGCAGCCCCGGCTCGACCTCCGGTTCACGTTCGAAGACGTCCAGGCCGGCACCGGCGATCTCGCCCTCGCGCAACGCCTCGGCCAGCGCCTTCTCGTCGATCACCGGGCCGCGGCTGGTGTTGATCAGGAACGCGGTCGGCTTCATCGCCGCCAGCGCCGCCTCGTCGATGAGGTGGCGGGTCTGCTCGGTGAGCGGGCAGTGCAGGGACACCACGTCAGCGGTCCGCAGCAGTTCGTCCATCGGCAGGTGGCGGGCGTCGAGCTCGGCCTCCACCTCGGCGCTGGCGCGGCGGCGACCGGTGTAGGCGATGTTCATCCCGAAGGCCCGGGCCCGCCGGGCGACGGCCTGACCGATGCCGCCGAGTCCGACGATGCCGAGCGTCTTGCCCTGCAGACCGGTGCCGAGCATGAACCCGAGGTGGAAGGTCCAGGGCTCGCGGGCCCGCAGCAGCCGCTCGCCCTCCCCCAGGCGTCGGGTGACCATCAGCAGCAGCCCGAACGCGAGGTCGGCGGTGGCGTCGGCGAGCACGCCGGGGGTGTTGGTCACGGTGACACCGCGGTCGGTCACGGCGGGCACGTCGATGTTGTCGTAGCCGACGGCGACGTTGGCCACCACCTGCAGCTGATCGCCCGCAGCGGCCACCAGCTCGGCGTCGACCCGGTCGTGCAGCATCGTCACGACCGCGTGCGCGCCCCGCACGGCCTCGCGCAGCTCGGGGGCCGAGAGCGGCCGGTCCTGCGAGCACACCTGCACGTCGCCGACCTCGCGCAGCAGCTCCACCGCCGACTCCGGCACCGTCCGGGTGACCACGATCCGCTTGTCCACCAACGACCTCCTCACGACGATTCCGCTCGGAACCTACCCGTCCGGGGCCCGCTGATCGACCAGCCCGCGTTCGTGCGCACTTCGGGGCGCCGGAGCACCCCGAACCGCTCACGAACCGGTCAGCGGCCGCGGATGATGTCGCGCAGCTTGGGCACCCGGTCGCCGAGCGTGCGCTCCGCGCCCCGGCCGGTCGGCTGGTAGTAGTCGCGCCCCACCAGTTCGTCCGGCGGGTACTGCTGGGCCAGCACGCCTTCCGGCCGGTCGTGCGGGTACTGGTAGCCCTGCGCGTTGCCGAGCTTCTGCGCCCCGGAGTAGTGCCCGTCGCGCAGGTGCGGCGGCACCGGGCCGCCCTTGCCCGCGCGCACGTCGCTGCTCGCCGCGGTGATGGCCGTGGTCACCGCGTTCGACTTCGGCGCGGTGGCCAGGTGGATCGTGGCCTGGGCCAGCACCAGCCGACCCTCGGGCATGCCGATCAGCTGCACCGCCTGCGCCGCCGCGACGGCGGTCTGCAGCGCGGTCGGATCGGCCATCCCGATGTCCTCGCTGGCGTGCACGACCAGCCGCCGCGCGATGAACCGCGGGTCCTCGCCCGCCTCGATCATCCGGGCCAGGTAGTGCAGCGCAGCGTCCACATCGGACCCGCGGATGGACTTGATGAACGCGCTGGCGACGTCGTAGTGCTGGTCGCCGCCCTTGTCGTAGAGCACGGCGGCGCGGTTCACCGTGGCCTCGACGGTGGCCAGGTCGATGACCTCGGCACCGGTCGAGCTCGCCGACTCCGCCGCGGCCTCCAGCGCGGTCAGCGCCCGCCGCGCGTCACCACCGGCCAACGAGACCAGGTGCGCCTCGGCGTCGTCGTCCAACCGCAGCGCGCCGCCCAGTCCGCGTTCCTCGGTGACTGCGCGGCGCAGCAGGTTGCGGATGTCGTCGTCCTCGAGGCTGCGCAGCTGCAGCACCAACGACCGCGAGAGCAGCGGGGCGACGACCGAGAAGTACGGGTTCTCCGTGGTGGCCGCGACGAGCAGCACGGTGCGGTCCTCGACGGCGCCGAGCAGCGCGTCCTGCTGCGTCTTGGAGAAGCGGTGCACCTCGTCGATGAACAGCACGGTCGATTCGCCGGAACGGCCGAGGCGGCGCCGGGCTTCCTCGATGACCGCCCGCACCTCCTTGACCCCGGACGACAGCGCGGACAACGCGGCGAACCGGCGTCCGGTGGCCAGGGACACGAGGTTGGCCAAGGTGGTCTTGCCGGTGCCGGGCGGGCCGTAGAGCAGCACCGACGCAGGCGCGGCGCCCTCGACCAACCGTCGCAGCGGCGCCCCGGCGCCGAGCAGGTGCTGCTGACCGACGACCTCGTCGAGCGAACGAGGCCGCATCCGCACCGCCAGAGGCGCGTTGTCGGCCAACCGCTCACCGGCACGCTGCTCGGTCTCAGCCCCGAACAAACCCTCGTCGAACAGCCCCTCGCTCACACCCCGACGCTACCGGTCACCCCCGACCGGCCTCGTGGGGTGGACGGGGTCGCGGGTGCGCAGCCGCGCCCGAGCACGGATAGCGACTCGATGGGGTGAGATGAGTTACC
>NZ_JBEOVY010000284.1:0-10448 GCF_040295745.1 Saccharopolyspora sp. NPDC002686 | reverse complement strand
GCTGCCTCGCCGCGCCGCCCGCGGTGCCGCCGGAAGCGTTCGGCGGCCCGCCGCTCCTGCTCGCGCACCCGGCCGACGACCGCTGGACCCCTCCGCTGCTGTCCCAGCGGTTCTTCGACCGGATCAGCGGGCCGACCCGGTCCGCCGAGCTGGCCGGAGCCGGGCACCTGCCGGTCGAGGAGTCCGGGCTGGCCGACCTCGACCGGGCCATCCGGGACTTCCTCGACGAGTTCGGCCTCCAGTCGTGACCTTCGGTGATCGGCGTGCGCGGACCGTGTGCGTCGATTTGGTTGCTGCGGGGATACTCACAGGATCTTCGCGGTTGGCGCGCTGAGCCCAACGAGCGGTGTTGCTCGAGTGGCGCACGTGAAATACCCGCAGGTCAACCCCGGATCTCCGGTGGAGATGTCCGGACCAATGATCGACACCGCTGCTCCGGCCCACGTCCGCCAGGTGCGACGCGGGCCATTAGCCCCTGGCCAAGGCGTGCTGGCGTGCGTCACGATCGTTCGCGGCGTTTTCGTGGTGCGCCCGTGCAGGTCGGGCGGGGAGGAGCGTGGATGATAGGGCGTCACCGCTCCCTCGGTCCACAGGCCGAACTGGAGCCGGCGCGGCCACCGGTGCGTCCTGAAGTCGACCCGGCCCGGCGCCGGGTGTTCGCGGGTTTCTCCTTCGCGGTCCTGGCCGCCGGTGTGCTGGCCTCTGTCCTGACCTCGGCCTGGCTGCCCTTCCACTACCGCTCCGACCTGCTGTTCCTCGGTCCGCTGCTGGCCATGGGCTTCCTGCTGGCCGAGCAGCTGACCATCGACGTGGACGTCAAGCGGGTCGGCTGGACGATCTCCTTCACCGAGATCCCGCTGATCCTCGCCCTGCTCACGGTCCCGTTCGAAGTCGCGCTGGCGGCGAACCTGCTGGCCGGGCTGGGTGCGCAGGTCGGCCGCCGCGCGGCCACCCACGTCGCCTACAACGCCGGGGTCATGTGCCTGGAGATCGCGGTGCCGTTCGCGGTCGCCCACGGGGTCAACCAGGCGCTGATGGAGGTCGCCCCGGTCTGGTTCGGCCCGGTCGTGGGCACGCTGACCTCATCGCTGATCAGTTGCGGTTTCGCGCTCGCCGCGCTGCACGTGCTGGGCGGCGCCATGCGGGTTTCGGCCGGGGCGCGACTGGCGGTGCGCACGCTCGCCGTCGGTCTGCTGAACACCTCGGTCGGTCTGATCAGCTACGAGGTCGCGCTGAGCACGCCGTGGGGCTGGCTGCTGGTGGCGCTGGTCGCCGCGGCGGTGATCGGCCTGTACCGGGCGTACTCCGACCTGATGCGCGAGCAGCGCGACTTGGAAGCGCTCAGCGACGTGAGCCTGAGCGTGGCGCGGTACGGGCAGCGCAGCGCGCAGGGGCCGAGCGAATCCGCGGACGTGGAGCCCGAGGCGGGGGAGTGGGAACCCGTCGCCGAGCGGATCCGGGAGCAGCTCAACGCCACCCGCGTGGTCTTGCGCCTGCGGCTGGATCCCAGCGGCGAGGTGAGCACGCTCGTCTCCGGTGAGCAGCTGCCGGACGCTGCCTGGCAGGCCGCGCCGTCGGCGCTGCGCGACGACCCGCTGCTGCAACTGCCCGGCAGCCACGTGCGCTCGTTCAAGACGTTGGAAGCGCCCGAGGAAGTGCGGCGCGCCCTGCGGCAGCGCGGCGCGTACGAGGCGCTGGCCGTCCCGCTGCGCGGCGCGACCCAGCTGCTCGGAGCCGTCGAGGTGCACGACCGGGTCAGCCGCTGGCGCGGCTTCGGCCGGGCTGACGTGCGGCTGCTGCACACGCTGGCCAGCCACCTCGCGACCGCGATGGACAACCGGCGCCTGCTCGCGCGGCTGCGCCACGACGCCTACCACGATCCGCTGACCGGCCTGCTGAACCGGACCGGGTTCCGCGAGATGGCCGCCGAGGAGCTGCGCAACGGCCGCACCGCGGTCGTGCTGCGCATCGACCTCGACGTGCTCACCACGGTCAGCGAGGCCCTCGGCTACACCTGGGGCGACCGGATGGTCGTCGCCGCCGGGCAGCGGATGCGCGAGGAGCTGGGCGAAGCCCCGCTGGCCCGCCTGGAGGCCAACTCCTTCGCGGTGCTCCTGCTGGACCGCACCGAAGCCCAAGCCCACGAGCTGGCGCAGCACCTGCGCGAGACGATCGCCCGCCCGTACCCGCTGGACCGGATAGTGGTGGAGGCGGCAGGCGTCGCCGGGTACGCCTCGTCCGCGCCGGCCGACGGCGAGTGCGAGAACGACATCGACACCTTGCTGCAGCGCGCGGACGTCGCGGTGCGCGCGGCGCGCAACGGCGAGGACGGGGTCCGCGGCTACGCGCCCGCGATGGGACAGGTCTTCCTGCGCCGGTTCCAGCTGGTCACCCAGTTCCGGCAGGCGATGGACACCGGCCAGGTCGAGGTGCACTACCAGCCCAAGGTGGCGCTGCCCGAGCGCCGCGTGGTCGGCGCCGAAGCCCTGGTGCGCTGGTCGCACCCGGAGTACGGGCGGCTGGACCCGGACGAGTTCGTGCCGCTGGTCGAGGCGACCGGCCTGGTCGACGCGCTCACCTCGTTCGTCATGGAGTGCGCGCTGATCAAGATCCGGGAGTGGCTGGACGGCGGCCTGCGGATGTCGGTGGCGGTGAACCTCTCGGTGCGCAACCTGGCCGACGAGAACTTCCCGGACCACGTCGCCGAGGCGCTGGCGCGCCACGACATCCCGCCCGAGCTGCTGACCTTCGAGCTGACCGAGTCCAGCGTGATGGCCGACCCGGAGCGGGCCCTGCCGGTCCTGCGGCGGCTGCACGCGATGGGCGTGGTGCTGGCGGTGGACGACTTCGGCACCGGCTACTCGTCGCTGGCCTACCTGCGGCAGCTGCCGGTGGACGAGGTGAAGATCGACAAGAGCTTCGTGCTCGGCATGGGCACCGACCTGGGTGACATGGCCGTGGTCCGCTCGATCGTCGAGCTGGGCCACTCCCTGGACCTCGCGGTGGTCGCCGAGGGCGTCGAGGACGACGCCGCGCGCGATCTGCTGGTGGAGATGGGCTGCGACGTGGCGCAGGGCTACCTGATCTCCCGGCCGCTGTCCGAGGAGCGGTTCGAGGCGTGGCTGCAGGCCCGCACCAAACGGGGAACCGGCTCCCGATCGGAGACCGTCCTCACACTCCTGCACTGAGCCCGGTTTTGCCGCCCAGAACGCCTCCTGGCGCCGAAAAACCGGCCCTGACCAGCGTTTTCACCGAAAAGGTACCCCCCTGTTCTGGGGCCCTCGGGAGGTGTGTAAAGTTCTAGACGTTCCGCAGGGAGCAACGCCCCAATAGCTCAGTCGGCAGAGCGTCTCCATGGTAAGGAGAAGGTCTACGGTTCGATTCCGTATTGGGGCTCGAAAGACAGCCGCAGTGCTCGCTAAACTAGGTGCTGTGGCTGTTTTGCGTGGGATATCCTGCGTCGGCTGAGACTCCCGGTGCTCGCATCGAAGGTCTCGGCATGGCGGTGTAGCTCAGTCGGTAGAGCAAGCGGCTCATAATCGCTGTGTCGCCGGTTCAAGTCCGGCCACCGCTACCAGTCACCGGCTCCCGCGGGCCCGCCCGCGAGCCGTCCCAGCAGATTACCGAGGCAGAAAGGCAGGCACCCCCGTGGCCGCCACCGACGTCCGACCCAAGATCACGCTGGCGTGCGAGGAGTGCAAGCACCGCAACTACATCACCAACAAGAACCGGCGCAACAACCCGGACCGCTTGGAGATGAAGAAGTTCTGCATGAACTGCGGCACGCACAAGCTCCACAAGGAAACTCGCTGAGCGGAGTCTCCGCGGTTTTCAGCCCGTCCCCGACACTGGGGGCGGGCTTTTTCGTGCCCGGGGCCGGGGTTTGATCTGTGGGGAGCGGCACGATTCCGGGTCTGAGCTGGTCGGCGGGGTTGGGGCTCTTCCGGGGTCCGGTAGCCTGCGCGGGTGCCGCTTGACCAGTCTTTCATCGGACGTGAGTATCCGCCCACCGCTGCCTACGAGGTGGGGCGCGAGAAGATCCGGGAGTTCGCCTCCGCCATCAAGGACGACTCCCCGCTGTACCGGGACGCCGAGGCCGCGAAGGCCGCCGGCTACCCCGACGTGATCGCTCCGCCGACCTTCGCCGTGATCCTCTCGATGGGTGCGCACGACGCGATCGTCGAGGACCCGCAGCTCGGCCTCGACTACAGCCGGGTCGTGCACGGGCAGCAGGAGTTCACCCACCACCGGCCGATCCGGGCCGGTGACCGGTTGGTCACCGTCGTGCACGTGGACGACATCAAGGCGCGCGCGGGCAACGACTTCCTGACCGTCCGGGCCGAGATCACCACCGTTGAGGGCGAACCGGTGTGCACCGCGAAGTCGATGCTGGTGGCTCGCGGCACCGCGGAGGGCGAGGCGTGATGAAGGTGCGGATTTCCGAGGTCGCCGTCGGCGACCAGCTGCCCGAGCTGAGCGTTCCGCTCACCCGCGCGGACCTGGTCCGCTACGCGGGCGCCTCCGGCGACTTCAACCCGATCCACTGGAACGAGCGGTTCGCCACCGAGGTCGGGCTGCCGGACGTCATCGCGCACGGCATGCTCACCATGGCCGTGGCCGGACGCCTGGTCAGCGAGTGGACCGGCGACCCGGGCGCGATCGTCCACTACGGAGTGCGCTTCACCCGCCCCGTCGTGGTGCCCGACGACGGCACCGGCGCGCAGGTGGACATCACCGGCAAGATCTCGAAGATCAACGACGACGGCACGGTCAAGGTCGCCATCACGGCCAAGAGCGCGGACCAGGGCGTCCTCGGCGGCGCCACCGTCACCGTCCGCCTCCCCCGGTAGGGCCCGGCTCGAACCCGATCTGGTGAGCGCTGGAGGGCACCTGCGGAGGTGCCCTCCACCGAGCTATTCGGCTTCGGCGAGGAGCTCGCCCAGGCGGGTCACGCCGGTGATCAGGTCGTCGTCGCCGAGGGCGTAGGAGAGGCGGAAGTAGCCGGGGGTGCCGAAGGCTTCGCCTGGCACCACCGCGACCTCGACCTGCTCGAGCGCGAGGCTCGCCAGCTCCACGCTGGTCCGGGGGCGGGTGCCGCGGATCTCCTTGCCCAGCAGGGCTTTCACCGAGGGGTAGGCGTAGAACGCGCCCTGGGGCTCGGGGCAGCTGACGCCGGGGATCGCCGAGAGGAGCTCGACGATCTTGCGGCGCCGCCGGTCGAAGGCCGCGCGCATCTCGTGGACGGCGTCCAGGGGGCCGCTGACGGCCTTCAGGGCGGCTCGCTGGGACACGTTGGCGACGTTGGACGACAGGTGCGACTGGAGGTTCGTCGCCGCCTTGACCACGTCCTGCGGGCCGATCATCCAGCCCACCCGCCAGCCGGTCATGGCGTAGGTCTTGGCGACGCCGTTGAGCACCACGCAGGTGTCCGCGAGCTCGGGCACGACCGCGGGCATCGACACGTGCTGGGCGTCGCCGTAGACCAGGTGCTCGTAGATCTCGTCGGTGACCACCCAGATGCCGTGCTCGAGGGCCCAGCGGCCGATCGCCTCGACCTGCTCCGGCGGGTAGACCGCGCCCGTCGGGTTGGACGGCGAGTTGAACAGCAGGACCTTCGTGCGGGGCGTGCGCGCCGCCTCCAGCTGGTCGACCGACACCAGGTAGCCGGTCGACTCGTCGGCCGGGACGACCACCGGAATTCCACCCGGCAGGGTGATCGCCTCGGGGTAGGTCGTCCAGTACGGCGCGGGCAGCAGCACCTCGTCGCCCGGGTCCAGCAGGGTCTGGAACGCCTCGTAGACGGCTTGCTTGCCGCCGTTGGTGACCAGCACCTGGCTGGGCTCCACGGTGTAGCCGGAGTCCCGCCGGGTCTTGGCGGCGATGGCTTCGCGCAGCTCCGGCAGGCCTGCGGCCGGGCTGTACCGGTGGTTCTTCGGGTCGCTGCAGGCGGCGATGGCGGCTTCCACGATCGGCTGAGGCGTGGGGAAGTCCGGTTCGCCGGCGCCGAACCCGATCACCGGGCGCCCGGCCGCCTTGAGCGCCTTCGCCTTGGTGTCCACGGCCAGGGTGGCGGACTCGGTGATGCCGCCGATCCGCGCCGACACCCGGGTCTGGTTCTCCGCGTCAGGTGGGGTCATGGCAGCATGGTGGCAGAAAGTGGTCATCGACACGCTCCTCACCTGCGGCGGAGATGTTCTCCGCGCGACACGGGGGGTGCCGTTGGAAAGCGGTTGTCGGCGTGCCGTACACTTTCGAACCTGGGATGCCTGAGCACACCGTGGGACTCCGGTTCCATGGCGGTGACGGGCGTCCCGAGCTGCGGTCGAGGTCTTGGGCCGCAAAGGGGTGTAGCTCAATTGGCAGAGCAGCGGTCTCCAAAACCGCAGGTTGCAGGTTCAAGTCCTGTCACCCCTGCGTCGATGCGACGGTGAGCGGAGGATTGGCGTGAGCGAGGACCGCGAGCAGGAGCAGGGCGGGGCGCGCGACGACGCCAACCGTCCGTCCAGCGCTGCGGCGCGGCGCGAGCGCCGTGCTTCCTCCCGTCCGACCGGTCGCAAGGGCCGGTCCGGTGAGTCGGGTTCCAGCTCGACGCGCACAACTGAGTCGAAGGGTCGGCCGACCCCATCCCGGGACGGTCGGCAGGGTCGGGTTTCGCTGTTCCGCAAGGTCGGACGCTTCCTGCGCGAGGTCGTCGGCGAACTGCGCAAGGTCATCTGGCCGACGCGCAAGGCACTGGTGACCTACACGCTCGTGGTGCTGGTGTTCGTCAGCGTCATGGTGGCGTTCGTGTCCGGCGTGGACGTGCTCTTCGCCAAGGGCGTGGGCTGGCTGTTCGGCTCCGGCTGAACCTTCGGGCCCGCGCTTTAGGTGGTGCCGGCGGACCAACGACCCGGCACGCAACGCACGAGAGGAAGCGAGACCGACTGTGACCTCCCACGAGGGCCAGGAAACCACCGGCCTCACCGACGAGCAGGTGCAGCCAGCGGCCGAAGAGGTCGAGGCGGCCGCGGACTCGGTCGACGCAGTCGAGTCCGCCGAGGACACCGGTTCCGCCGACGACGCCGAGGCGCCGGCCGACACCGAGACCGACGCTGACGACAGCGCCGACGAGGCCGAGGCTGCTGCCGAAGCCACCGACGAGGCCGCTGCCGACGAGTCCGGCGAGGACGAGGGCGAGGAGACCGACCCGGTCGAGGAGCTGCGCACCGCACTGCGCCGTGCGCCCGGCGACTGGTACGTCGTGCACTCGTACGCCGGCTACGAGAACAAGGTCAAGACCAACCTCGAGACCCGCGCCCAGACGCTGGACGTCGAGGACTTCATCTTCCAGGTCGAGGTGCCGACCGAAGAGGTCACCGAGATCAAGAACGGCCAGCGCAAGCTCGTGCAGCGCAAGGTGCTGCCCGGGTACATCCTGGTCCGGATGGAGCTCAACGACGCGTCCTGGAGCGCGGTGCGCAACACGCCGGGGGTCACCGGTTTCGTCGGCGCCACTTCCAAGCCGTCGCCGCTGACCATCGACGACGTGCTGAAGTTCCTCGCGCCGCAGGTGGAGGAGAAGAAGGCCGAGCCGGGCAAGAAGGCCGCTGGCGCTGCTCCGACCGCTGCCAAGCCCGCGGTGGAGGTCGACTTCGAGGTCGGCGAGTCCGTCACCGTCATGGACGGGCCGTTCGCGACCCTTCCCGCGACCATCAACGAGGTCAACCCGGACGCCCAGAAGCTCAAGGTCCTGGTGTCGATCTTCGGCCGCGAAACGCCGGTTGAGCTGTCGTTCAACCAGGTTTCCAAGATCTGACCGGGCTCCCTCTGGGAGCGCGGCGGCTGCGCGTGGATCTGGCAGGACCGCGCGCAGAAGCGGGCGATGCCACCGTCTCGTGGTCTCGCCAGATTCGGCTCCGCCACTAGGCGGGGCCGGGTAACCGGATAGCGAAGACACAGGAAGCAAACATGCCGCCCAAGAAGAAGAAGCTGGCAGCGATCATCAAGCTGCAGATCCAGGCGGGCCAGGCCAACCCGGCTCCGCCGGTCGGCCCCGCGCTGGGTCAGCACGGCGTCAACATCATGGAGTTCTGCAAGGCGTACAACGCCGCGACCGAGCAGCAGCGTGGCAACGTTGTCCCGGTCGAGATCTCCGTCTACGAGGACCGGTCCTTCGACTTCAAGCTGAAGACCCCGCCGGCCGCCAAGCTGCTGCTGAAGGCCGCTGGTGTCCAGAAGGGCAGCGGCGAGCCGCACAAGACCAAGGTCGGCAAGGTCTCCATGGACCAGGTCCGCGAGATCGCGCAGACCAAGATGGAAGACCTCAACGCCAACGACATCGACCAGGCCGCGAAGATCATCGCCGGTACCGCCCGGTCGATGGGCCTGACGGTCGAGGGCTGACCGAGCCGGAAACGGCAGTGTGGGAGGGCTCCAGCGCAGCCCGACCAACCACAACTGATCCACCGCTGATAGGGACAGAAATGGCTAAGCGCAGCAAGGCATACGAGCAGGCGGCCGAGCTGATCGACAGGACGCGTCTGTACGCGCCGTCGGAAGCCGCCGAGCTCGCGAAGAAGACCTCCAAGGTCAAGTACGACGCCACCGTCGAGGTGGCGCTGCGGCTGGGCGTCGACCCCCGCAAGGCAGACCAGATGGTCCGCGGCACCGTGAACCTGCCGCACGGCACTGGTAAGACTGCCCGCGTCATCGTGTTCGCCGTCGGCGACAAGGCCGCTGAGGCCGAGGCCGCTGGTGCGGACGCGGTTGGTTCCGAGGACCTGATCGAGCGCATTCAGGGCGGCTGGCTCGATTTCGACGCGGCGATCGCCACCCCGGACCAGATGGCCAAGGTCGGCAAGGTGGCGCGGATCCTGGGTCCGCGCGGCCTGATGCCGAACCCGAAGACCGGCACCGTCACCCCGAACGTCACCAAGGCGGTCGCGGACATCAAGGGCGGTAAGATCAACTTCCGCGTGGACAAGCAGGCCAACCTGCACTTCATCATCGGCAAGGCGTCGTTCGACACCGAGAAGCTGGTGGAGAACTACGCGGCCGCGCTGGAGGAGATCCTGCGTGCCAAGCCGTCGGCGTCGAAGGGCAAGTACCTGAAGAAGGTCACCTTCACCACGACGATGGGCCCGGGCATCCCGGTCGACCCGAACGCGACCCGCGGTATCGCGGCTTCCGCCTGATCCCGCAATCCCGCTGAAAGGGCGGGCCGACCACCCGGTCGGCCCGCCCTTTCGCGTTTGCCCTCAAACCTGGCAACGTCAGGGGCAGGTGGCGGTGTGGAGGCTGTAGGCGCTGATCGCCCAGCCCCCGTCCTGCTGCTGGGTGAGCTTGAAGCTGCCCAGCTGGGGGCCGCCCTTCGCCTGGATGCGGCAGCCGTGCACCACTGCTTCCCGGCCGGTCATGTCGATCGCGTCGTAGCCGATCTTCGGGTTCGCGTACGCGTTCCCGTCGGTGATCTGGTCGTGCACCTTCTGCGCCGCGGTGGCGCAGTCGGGGGCCTGGTTGGCGACGGCGAAGCCGTTCGCGCCCGCCGAGTCGAACGAGCCGCACGCGAGGGCCGGGTCGTCGCCGCGCAGGAAGTTGTAGACGTCGAACAGCGCGTACTCCGGGGTCGGAGCCTTCCGCGGGACCGGGCGGACCGGGGGTTGTCCGGGGTTGACGGGTTCCGAGCTGTTGCTGCTGCCGAAGTAGTAGTCGTAGGCGTAGTTCAGCAGCAGGAGGAGCACGAGCAGGTAGATCAGGCGGCGGACGAACTTGAAGCGGAGCAGGCCGAGGGCCTTCTTCCACCAGGGCTTCTCCGGTTTCTCCGCGGGCTTGGCGCCGGTGGGCGGGACCGCGACGTCGCCGCCGCCCTGGGCTTCCTGCCAGCGCTGGAACTCCTGGAACTTCTGGAACTGCTGGAACTGGCGGAATTGCTCGTCGTCGATCGGCTGCGACGGCCCGGCCGGTTGCGGGTCGGGTGCGGCGACGACCTCGCTCTCCACCACCTCGGCGTCCACGACGTCGGCGGGGCGGGACTTGTCCGGCAGGTTGGAGCCGGCCTCAGGCGACTCGTGCTGATCAGCCACGCCCCACATGATGCCCGCCAGTGCGCCGGAGGTCACCACTGGTGATCGGTCCGCACGTAGTCAAGGGGTGGGTGCGAGTCGGCTGGGAGTGTCAAGTACTCTGGACGAGGTTCCACCCAAGACCGCTGGTCTTCTCCGCGCCCCGCTGGGGTTCGGGGAACGAAGGTCCCGTGAGATGCGGGCGGCCCGCGCAGGAGGGACGAGGCTACGCGTGCGCGCTCTGCGCGCCCATGATCTTTACGCCCCGTGCTTTCTGCGCCGGGGCGTTTTGTCGTCTCAGGACCGACTGGATGCGGATCACAGTCGGAGATAGAGAGGAGGCGACATGGCGAAACCCGACAAGGTCGATGCGGTCTCCGAGATCGCTGAGAAGTTCAACACTTCGAC
>NZ_JBEOVY010000283.1:0-10513 GCF_040295745.1 Saccharopolyspora sp. NPDC002686 | reverse complement strand
GAGGACGGCCCGACTGCCGTGTATTGGCATACATAAAGTCGGGCACCCGGAGACCAGGCGGGCGCTGAGGTTCCGCCACCCGCACCGCCACACAAAACGAGGATGGAAAACCTCACTTCATCAGGTCGTCCGGGTTGGTCGCCAGCGAGGTGACCTGCAGCTGCTTCGCGGTGATCTCCACCGGTCCGTCGCCGACGATGTTCACGTTCTGCTCCTCTGACATGTCCGGCAGCGAGGACTGGAACCCGGTCAGCACGTACGAGTTCGGGTCACCCTTGTCACCCGGGACCACGAAGATGCCCGCGTACACCACGTCACCCGGCTTGAGCGTGAACTCCTTGGGCACGTCGGGAATCCGCACGTCCTCCACCGGCAGCTGCTCGATCGGCGAATTCGTCATGTCCACCCCGTGCAGGTTGGGAACACCGCCGTTGATCGTGCACACCTTGTCCGACCGATTCCCGTAGGTCACCAGGAAACTGCCGGGCCAACCCTCCACAGGGGAAGCGGAAGCGATGAAATCGGCCTCCGAGCAGTTCGACGTACCGATGTCCCCGGTCAAAGCCGTGCCGGCATTGCCCGCGTCCGGCGCCGACGGCAGCGCCGAGGCAGCTCCGCAACCGGTGATCAGCAACGCTCCCCCGAGGACACCGGCGGCGGCCATGGCAATGCGGTGGTGCTTGAGCATCATGCTCCCCTTTTCCCCAGTCGTACCAGCGGTTCCCTCACCGCTTCCTCACTGGCAAAGACGCACCGCGCCCAACGGGGTTGCTCCCCCGGCTGAATTCTTCGGAAACCGCCCCTGCACGGGGCTCATGCACCGGGCTCGATCCGGGTACCCGGAGTGGACTGGTACGTCCGCGACGAGGGGGCGGCATGGGATCGAGTGGACGGGTGGTCGTCGGCGTGGACGGTTCTCCGACGTCGCTGGCGGTCGCCATGTGGGCTGTTGACGAGGCCGAGCTCCGCAACGCCGAGCAGGTGCGGTTCGTGGTGGTGATCGGCGACCGGCGCGCTGCCGACGAGGCGTGGCAAGCCGTCGGGGCCGTCGAGGACCGCTTCGCCAGCAACCGGTCGGACCTGGAGATCACCTCGGAGGTCGCGCACGGCGCCCCCGCTGACGTGCTGATCGAGCGCTCCGACGACGCGGAGCTGATCGTGGTCGGCTCGCGCGGGCGCAGCGCCCTGGCCGCGACGCTGCTGGGTTCGGTCAGCGCCAAGGTGGCTGCGCACGCGCGGTGCCCGGTCGTCGTGGTCCGGGAGCACCGCAGCAGCGGGCCGGTGGTGGTCGGCCTGGACAACTCCCCGCACAGCCAGGCCGCTCTGCGGTACGCGTTCGACTCCGCGGCCCGGTACGGGTGCGAGCTCGTGGCCGTGCAGGTGTGGGAGTTCCCGGAGTCCGCACCGGTCGTGCCGCCCATGGGGCACGAGCTGGCCGAACTGCGGGACGAAGCGCTGCGGGCCCTGTCCGAGCAGCTGGCGGGCTGGGCCGACTCCCACCCGAACGTGCCGGTTCGCAAGGTCGCGCCACGCGGACACCCGGTGGAGGAGCTGGCCGCTGCTGCGGGAGACGCCCGCCTGCTGGTCGTCGGGCACCGCGGTCGCGGCGGCTTCACCGGGCTCCTGCTGGGCTCAGTCGCGGCGGGCGTGCTGCACCACGCGCAGTGCCCGGTGGCCGTCGTCCGCAACGCGACGGGTTCGTGAACGGCTCACACGGCGCGCAGCACTGCAGCCGGGCACTGCGCCCGGTTGACGACCGCGTGGCTCACCGAACCCAGCAGCGCGCGGCGAACAGGTCCCCTGCCGTGGCTGCCGACCACCACCAACGCCGCGTCCTGCGCCTCCCGGAGCAGTGCATCCGCAGGCTTCTCCGGGCTCACCACGCGCCGCACCTTCACGTCGGGATAGTGCTCGCTCCACCCGGCCAGGCACGAAGCAAGCACTTCCATGGCTTCCTCCCGCACCTCGCCCCACGGCAGTTCCCAGTGCTCGATCCACGTGAACGGGTCCAGCGGCAGGTCGCTCCACGCGTGCACCGCGACCAGCTCCTCACCGTGGCGCGCGGCGAAGTCGTAGGCGAACGCGATGGCCTCCCGGCTGTGCGCCGACCCGTCGACGCCCACCACCACCGCCCCGGAGTTCGGTTCCTCGCGAACACCGCGGACCACCACCACGGGGGCTCCGGTGCGACGCGTCAGCAGCTCCGCCGATGTCGAGCCCAGCGCGCCCAGCTCCACCTCGATGCGCGGGCCGCCGAGCACCAGCAGCTCGGCGTCCTCCGCCAGCTCGGCCAGGTCCTCGGCGGGATCCCCGTACTTCATCTCGTCGCGCACCTCGAGCTCCGGGGCGATCTGCTGGCAGCCTTCCACCAGCGCACCCAGCTCCCGCCGCAGGACGTCCTGCAACGGCGGCCCCTCGCCCGGCACGACGATCCGAACGTGCTCGTCGCCCTCCACGACGACCCGCACGTGCTCCTCGAGCGGCCAGGTGAGCACGTGCGCCAGGAGCAGCGGCAGACGGCGGCTGGAGGCTTCACGCGCCGCCCACCACACCGCCCGGCGGGACGATTCCGTCAGGTCGTACCCCACCACCACCGGCTTGCGAACCATCCCGACCGCCCCCTCCCCCGTACCGGATCTCGTCCAGCCTGCGGCATGCGCCGCACCCGGGATCAGGGCACTTCGTCACCAAGGACGTTCGAACGGTCGCCCTAGCTGTCGATGTCGAGTGCCGTGCCGTACAGCCGGTCCACCTTCAACCGGATGACCACCCGGCGCTCGGCAACCAGCTGCTCCAGGAACGCGCCTTCGTCCTCCGGCTTGGCGGCTGCCGGGATCATCTCGAGCAGTTCCCGCCCGACTGCGTCGCCGGGAGCGGTAGTGGGCTCGGAAACCTCGGCGTCACCTTCGGCGACGGCGAACGACCACACGTCGCCGCCCCGCACGTGCAGCGCCACACGCGGGTCGCGCCGCAGGTGCCCGACCTTGACCCGGTCCGCCGTCGTCGAGAACCGCACGATGCGGGCCTCGGGATCCCAGCTGTACGCCATGGTGGTCAGATGGGGGTGGCCACTGCGCTTGACGGTGGCGAGCGTGCCGAACTGCTGCTCACCGAGCAGGCCCGAGAGGGCTGCGTCGGACAGCTTGCGAGGCGTCGGTCCTTGAGTCATGCCGTGATCAACCTCAACGGCCGCCCAGCAATTCCCCGGCTGCAGAGCGAGGAGCCGCACGGAAAAACCAGTGGACCACCTCCGCTGCGCGCCGCTACAGTGCCGCCGGACCGAGTCGTCGAGCCGAGGACGTGCCGTTGTACATCGCGTGAGACCTCCCGAGAGCTGATTTGTCGCGCGTCGCGCAAGTGCGCCGCGCTTCTCCTTGCTGCGGATTTCTCATGGAAAAAGGTGTACTCCTGTGCTCACCAATTGGGTGGTGGCCCCCACCTGCCTGCCGCTCGTCCGCCGTCGTTGCCACGCGTGCGCGTTCGAGCGATTCCGGGCGAACGGCAAGTTCCGCATCAACGCGAACCACAAGCTCCTCGATGCCTGGCTCCTGGTGCTCTGCACCGCTTGCGGGGACACGGCGAAGCTGACGGTCCTGGAGCGGGTGAACGTGCGCTCCGTACGACCTGAGCTGCTGGACCGGATGCACGGCAACGATCCCGGTCTGGCCGCCGAGCTGCTCCAGGATCCGGTCGTGCAGCGCCGCAATCGCGTCGGCCTCGACTGGGACGGCGCCTGGCGCCTCGACACCAGCGGCGCGGATCAGCCGGAGGACGAGGCGATCGACGTCGCGGTCCGCTTCGCGGCGCGGATCCCCGTCCGGCCGGTGCGGCTGATCGCCGAAGGTTTCGGCTTCTCGCGAGCCGAGGTCGAGAGGCTGATCGACGAGGGGAATCTCGTTTCGGCAACCCGCCTGAGCGGAAAGCGCTCCGGCGACTTCACCTTCCTGCTCAAGCGCTGACCCCTCCGCGGGCTGGGGTCCGTCCGACCGGGCGGGCCCCAGCCCGAACGCGCGGTCGGACCCCGCCGGTCATCTCTTGCGCCGGTGCTCGACCAACGTCTCCAGCCGGCGCCGGTACTCCTCCTCGTCGATCTCCCCACGAGCGAACCGCTCGGCCAGCACCTCCTCGGCGCGCGTGGAACCGGACTCGGACCGCGCAGTGCGCTGCAAATAACGCACCAACGCGACGATCGCAACGATCAGCAGCACCCAGAACAGCACCATGCCGATGATCGACATCAGCCCCCAGAGCGCCCAACCGCCTCCGTAGTGCATCGCAACCTCTCCCCACACCCCGGCGCCGAACAACCCGGCTGTCCCACCCCATTCTCCACCCGCACCACACCACCACCCCAGAGCAGATGGTCACCACCGAGCAACAGCCACGGCCTCCGCGGCAGAAGCGGGATCGACCGCTGCCCTTCTCAGGCTCCCGACGCTGACGATCCGCCTGTGCGGGCTGCGGCTCAAGCGCGTCGACCGTCGCAGGACGATCGGCTCCACAATGGACTTCGAGCGGCGAGAACGCACAAGACAAGCCCGTGATCGCGCTCCGAGCGGTGTCACGGGGGTTGAGCTGGGTTCCGATGCTAAAAAGACACGTCCCCCCACGTCCCCGAACGCCCCACCCCGACCGACCTGGAAGATGCTGGAATGACCGCACTCGCGCACCAGGAGCCGCAGAGCTCCGACCGCCTCACCGCCGACCTGATCGCGCTGCGCCGCGAGCTCCACCAGGTTCCCGAGATCGGCCTCGACCTGCCCCGGACGCAGGGTCTCGTCCTCGAAGCGCTCCGCGGGCTCGATCTCGAGATCTCCACCGGCACGAACGCCACCTCGGTCACCGCAGTGCTGCGCGGAGGCTCCGGCACATCCCACCGCCCTTCCGTGCTGCTGCGCGGTGACATGGACGCACTGCCGCTGTCCGAGCGGACGGGCCTGCCGTTCGCCTCCCGCAACGGCGCCATGCACGCCTGCGGGCACGACCTCCACGTGGCGGGCCTCGTCGGCGCGGCCAGGCTGCTGTCGGCCGCGCGAGCGCAGCTCGAAGGAGACGTGATCTTCATGTTCCAGCCCGGAGAGGAGGGTTTCGACGGCGCCCAGCTCATGATCGACGAGGGCGTCCTGGACGCCGCCGGTTCCCGGCCGTGCGGCGCGTACGGCCTCCACGTCACCTCCGACGCGCCGGCCGGGCTGTTCACCAACCGCCCGGGCTCCTACATGGCCGCGTTCTGCCAGCTCGACGTCGTCGTCAACGGCCGCGGCGGCCACGGCTCCCGCCCGTTCCAGACCCGCGACCCGATCCAGGTCGGGGCCGAGATCATCGGAGCGGTCCAGACCTACATCACGCGCCGCTTCAACGTCTTCGACCCGGTCGTCCTCACCGTCGGCGAGTTCCACGGCGGCACGGCACCGAACGTGATCCCGGACAGCGCCGAGTTCAAGGCGGGCATCCGCTGCTTCAGCCCGGAGGTCGAAGACCGCCTGGAGCGCGAGCTGCCCGACCTCGTCAACGGCATCGCCGAAGCCCACGGTCTCAGCGCGACCGCGAAGTTCCAACGCGTGCTCCCGGCCACGATCAACGACCCGCACCACGCCGAGTTCTGGGCATCGACGGCGAAGGACCTCTTCGGCGAGAACCGCTTCGAAACCCTGCCCCACCCGAAGACGGGTTCCGAGGACTTCTCCCGAGTCCTCGACGAAATCCCGGGCTCCTACGGCCACCTCGGCGTCGGCCCAGCGGACATCGCCCCCGAGGACTGGGCCCCGCTCCACTCATCACGAGCCGTCTTCGACGACACCGTCCTCCCGGACCACGCCCGCTTCCTCGCCACCCTCGCCGAACGACGCCTCGCAACCGAGGCAGCGGAACGGCCGATCTCCTAGCGTCGTGCTGCATCAGCGCTGGTCCAGGGCCGTGAGCACTTCTTGGTGCTATGGCGCCAGAAAGTGCTCACGGCACCCCAACCTCGACTGCCGCACCTGGCCCGTCGTTGGTCAGTCCTCCGGTCGGGTCGGGATCGGGGTTCCGTTGCGGAGTTCTGGTTCTCGGAGGCGGAAGATCTCTTCGAACTCGCGCATTCGGGCTGTTCGGTAGTCCGGGACTCCGTCGGGGTCGTAGTGGTAGAAGCCGGTGCCGTCCTGGAGGCCTCGGCGGTGGGCCGTCATGTTCTGCTCGATCACGTCCGGGTGCTGGAAGCGGTCTCCGAGCTGCGACTTCAGGTAGCGGGACGCGTAGTAGAGGATGTCGCCGCCGCCCCAGTCGATGAACTCCAGGGGCCCGAGCACCGAGAAGCGCGGGCCGAGGCCCGCTCGGACCGCCAGGTCGATGTCCGCCGCGGTGGCCACGCCCTCCTCGACCATGCGGGCGGCCTCGTTCATCACCAGCGCCTGCAGGCGGGGCACGATGTAGCCCGCCGAGGCACCGCACACCACCGGGACCTTGCCGATGCGCTCGAGCAGCCCGGTCAGCGTCGCTACCGCGTCCGGGTCGGTGTCGTCGCTGCGGCTGACCTCGACCAGCGGCATCAGGTCGGCGGGGTTGAGCCAGTGGGCGTTGACCACGCGGCCCGGTCGGTCGACCAGCTCGGCGATCTCGGTGACCAGGAACGTCGAGGTGGTGGAGGCGATCACCGCGGACTCGCCGACCTGGGTGCGGACCCAGGCCAGCGCGTCGCGCTTGACCTCGATGACCTCCGGCACCGCCTCGAACACCACGGTCGCGTCGGCCAGCTTCGCCGACTCCCGGTCGCACACCGTCAGCCCCGCCAGCGCCGCGTCGTCGCCGAGCTTGGTGCGCAGCTGCTCCGCCAACCGCTCGCGGACGCGTTCGCCGTAGGCGCGGCGCTCGTCGTCGGTGCGTTCCTTGACGTCGGCCAGCACCACCGGCATGCCGACCGCCAGGCAGGCCAGCGCGATGCCCTCGCCCATCCGGCCGGCGCCGACCACCGCGATCTCGTCGGTCACGACTTGAACCCCTCCTCCAGCAGCTGCGCCAGGTCGTCGCGGGACAGCTCCGCCAGCCCCAAGCCCTCCAGCGTGCGTCCCTCCGCGTAGAGGTCGCGGCCGGTGATCGCCGAGGCCATGCTCAGCAGGCCTTGCGCGACCGGGGTCGGCACCCCCGCCCACCGGCCGACCGACACCAGCAGGGACAGGCCCAGCCGGGTGTCCTCCAGCATGTAGCGGTGGCTGAGCAGGTCGATCTTCTCCCGCCAGTCGCCGCTGTCGGTCAGCTTCTCGTGCGCGGCGCGGCCGTACATCCACTCCTCGCCGTCGACCGCGTAGTGGTCGGCCAGCGGGAAGTGCGGGGCGCCGTAGCCGAGCGCCTCGCGCAGCGCGATGCGCTCGGCGTCCAGCGCGTCGGTGACCCGGCGGATCGAGGGCTGGGTGCCTTCGTTGTGGATGTCCCAGGCGTCGAAGTGCTCCAGCGGACCGGCGTTCATCATGATCAGCGGCGGGTGGATGATCGGCCCGGCGTTCATCAGGGCTCCGCTGAGCCCGTCCTCCGAGGTCTCCACGCTCGGGTAGGCCTCGCGCAGCACGCCGAACGCCTCTTCGGCCAGCCGGCTCGGGAACACCCCGGTCGGCAGGCGGGTCGCGTAGCCGCTGACCACCACTTCGGTGCTGCCGTGCTTGCGGGCCAGGTACGGCAGCGTGCCCGTTTCGGCGAAGGCGACGTCGGCGGAGTTGCCCGCGTCGACCATCGCCTTGCCGAACAGCACGGAACCGAGGGTTCCCGGCGGCAGGAAGACCACCTGGCCGTCGCTGAGCAGCGGAGCGAGCCGCTCGGCCAAGTCCTCGTGGGTGGTCGAGGGCAGCGGGATGACGATCAGCGCGGCACCGCGCACCGCCTCGGCGAGGTCGGTGACCGGCCGGATCGCGCCGTCCGCGTCGCCCACCGGCACCTGCCGGGTGCCGCGGTGGTCGCGGACGGTGATGGCGCCTGCCGCGCTGAGGGCCTGGTGCGCCGCTGCGTCGCGTCGCCACCACTGCACGTCGTGGCCGTTCTCGGCGAGTTCCGCTGCTGCGGCCCAGCAACCGTGCCCGCCTCCGAGGACTGCGATTCTCAACTCGTCGGACCCTTCTCGTGTCGGAATTCAGCTGGCTGCCACGACGTCGCGCTGCTCCGCGAGCAGCTTTTCACGCGAGAGGCTGCGCCGGAAGTGCTTGCACCCGCGCCACAGGAGCAGGACGGTCACCACCGATGCCAGGCCGTAGACGAGGGACAGCGACGAACCGACCATCTTCTCGTCCCCGAAGACCCGGTCGGTGACCAGCGCGACCAGGGCGGTGCCCAGCGCGAGGCCGATCAGGTTGGAGATCAGCAGGAACATCGCCGACACCTGGGCGCGCATCTGGTTGGGGCTGAGCACCTGCATGGCGGCGGTCGAGGCGGGCATCGGGAACGAGGCGAAGAACATCGCCACCGCCAGCAGCACCAGCGACGCCCACAGGTTCCCCACCTGCGTGAACGCGATGACCGGAACCGTCATGCCCACCGCGCCGATCACCCCGGCGCGCATCGCGGCGTCCGAGTGCCCGCGCTTGGACAGCAGGTCCACCAGGTAGCCGCCGAAGAGCACCCCGCTGCCGTTGGCCACCAGCACGACGACACCCAGCAGGTAGCCGGTCTCGGTCGGGCTCAGCCCGAAGGCGCGCATGTAGAACGCGGGGGTCCACGCCATCATCCCCAACAGCACCAGGGCGTAGAGCGAGAATCCCAGGTAGTGCATCGCGAAGGTCTTGCGGTGGCTCCACAGGAACGCGAACACGTTGCGCAACGCGACCTTCTGCACTCCGCCGTCGGCGTTGTGCTTGAGCCCCCTGCGCCCCGGGTCGCGCACGGTCAGGAACACCAGCAGCGCCAGCAGGAGCCCGGGCAGCCCGACGATCAGGAACGTCAACTGCCAGGCCCGCACCTCGCCGACCAGCGGCAGCGCGACGGCGTCGACCGACTTGAGCAGGTTGATGACGTAACCGCCGATGATGAACGCGGCCGCACCGCCGATGAACGAGCCCAGCGAGTAGATGCCGTAGGCCCGTCCGAGCTTGCTCTTCGGGAACATGTCGCTGAACATCGAGTACGCCGCGGGGGACAGCGCGGCTTCCCCGACGCCCACTCCGATCCGCGCCAGGAACATGTGCACGAATCCCTTGCTGAGGCCGGAAAGCGCGGTGGCCAGGCTCCAGAAGGCGACACCGATCGAGATGATCAGCGGGCGGGAGCGCTTGTCGGCGAGGAGCGCGATCGGCAACCCCATGAACGAGTACAGCAGGGAGAACGCCAGCCCGTTGAGCAGGCTGAACTGGGTGTCGGTGAGGTCCAGGTCGCGCTTGATCGGCTCGATCATCAGCGACAGGATCTGCCGGTCGACGAAGGAGAAGACGTAGGCGATCATGCAGACCACCACCACGTACCACTGGTAGCGGTACGATTTTCGCGTCTCGGGCAACAATTCGTCGGTCATCGGCAATGCGCCCTCTGCAATCCAGTGGTCTCGTCAGGCCTGCCGAAATCGGCGAACACCCGAGCCGGCGAACGGCGGCGTGCCGGGTACGCTAATTTTCGGGTGACCCCGACAACAACTGGTGCTTCCCTGCCCGAGACGCAGGAACTCCCCCACTCGGCTAAGGAAATCCCCTACACCGGCCGGCGGAGGAATCGGAGATCGAATCGCTGGATGTGCAGAACAACCCGAGCAACGCGAAGCCGCGGTTCAGGACGAGGACTGAACCGCGGCTTCGCTTCGGTGGGCTGCACCTGGATGAGCTGCCCGGTCCGGCGATCTGGTCGCCGGGCCGAGCAGCCGCTGCCACTGTGCTGACTCAGTGGCGGTCAGTGCGACCTCAGTCGTCGAATTCCCAAGCACCGGCGTTCAGCTCGGTGGAGCTGGTGTTGTCCTGGTCGACCCAGTTCACCGCGTTCTGCTCGCCCTTGCTGCCCACGCTCCACTGGTAGATCGGCGAAACGTTGGAGTTCGACTGCTCGGTGCTGGCGTCCTGGTCCTGCACCTGGCTCTGGCTCTCGCCGTGACACTTCTTGGAGTGGCAGGGCTTGCCGCCGTCCCCGTGGTGGCCGCCGTCGGCAAAAGCCATGGCAGGAGCACCGAACAGAAGCGGCAGGCCCAGGGCGGTGACGGCGATGACGCGCTTGGCAGAACGCATTCGAAAAACCCTTTCATAAATAATTTTTCGAGCAGCAGAATCCGCGCCGCAATGCAGCACGCATCGACCACGCGGACTCCTACCTGGGAATCGAGAAATCCCGCAGCAGCGGAACCAGGTCAAAACCTATCGCGCCCAGAACGACGCGCAAATCGGAAATGCCCGTTCTCACCTCATGTGGTGATCGATGGCCTGCATATTCCACAGGGCATTTCCCAGCAATGAGCGCGTGAGGTAGTTCCCTCCCGGTCCGCAGATGCCTCCCGACCGTGGTGCGCGGCATCGGTCTGGCGTTGCTCGTCGCCCGCGGACCTTTGGAACGCCTCCTGGGGGCTCAACCGCTGACGTGC
>NZ_JBEOVY010000282.1:0-10519 GCF_040295745.1 Saccharopolyspora sp. NPDC002686 | reverse complement strand
CGACCTGCTGCACTCGGGCAAGCGCATCGTGCAGGGCCTGCCCATCGCCGCGGCCGCGGTGTCCAAGGCCGCTGCCGAACTGCACGAGGACATCTCGACGACCATCGAGAGCGTGCTCAACCAGGCCCGCCAGCAGCACGAGGCCAAGCTGGCCGAGCTGGAGGCCGAGGTCGAGCGCGTCCGCAAGGCGCTCGCCGAGCTCGAGAGCTGAGCCGCCCCGGCTTCTGACCTTCGTCTTCGACACGCCGGAGGCGCACTAGCCGCACCGCCGCGCAAGACGAGTCCGAAGCGGGGAAGACCGCAGGCCGGGCGTGCCGTGTTGGCCCCTCGACGACACGGCACGCCCGCCACAACCTGCACCGATCGACCGAGCCGATCCACGTCACGGTAACCCGCGCTGCTGCGCGATCCGAACCGCAGCTCCGGCCACCAGCGCCGCCGCCTCCCCCGCAATTGGTCCGTTCCGCGCACATTTCGCGGAAACGTCCCACATCGCGCGCCCGGATGTACGACTATCTGGGCGAAGGGCCACCAAGCAAACGGAGGAGGCGCAGATGTCCGCGGACCTGGACGATCTGCAACGCAAGCTCGAGGCGCTGAAGGAGGCCGGGCGCCGAGCGGAACAGCAGATGGGCGACTTCGGCCGGATGCGCGAGCAGATCAGCGAACTGCAAGTCAGCACCACCTCGCCGGACCGCTCGGTGACCGTGGTCGCCAGCCCGGGCGGCGTGACGGACATCCAGTTCACCCAGGACGCGCTGCGCAAGTCCCCCGGCGACCTGTCCAACCTGGTCATGAGCACCCTCCAGCAGGCGGTCGCCGAAGCGGCCCGCCGCCAGGCCGACATCGTCCAGGAGTACGTCCCGGACAGCGACGTGCGCGAACAGGTCCTGCGCACCCAGGAACAGCTCTTCAACCCCGACGCGAACCAGCAGCGCAGCGCCCCGGCGGACGACCCGGGCGACGACGACATGCCCGACTCGTTCCTCGACGGCGGGCGGTGACCCGTGGGCGGCTACAAAGCACAACCGGACGCGATCACCAGCTGCGGCAACAACGTCGGAGGCCTGTCCAGCGAGGCGAACTCCATCAAGGAGAAGGCCACCTCCGCGCAGGTACCGGAGATCTCCTGGGGCCTGCTCGGCCTGGCCACCACCTACAGCTCGTACAAGGAGCTGCTGGACAAGTTCCAGCAGCACCTCGGTGAGATGGCGGAGGGGCTGACCAAGGCCGGCGAGGACATCAGCGAGTGCGGCAAGGACTACCAGAACGTCGATAGGGAGCTCGCCGAGAAGCTGAAGCAGATCAGGGTCGACGCCGGGAGCCAGTACTGATGCCCAGCAACCTCGAAGCGGCTTCCGAGAACAGCGCGCTCAACCCGACGGCCTCCCCGGTGGACGCTTCGGCGTTCGGGAAGCTGCCGTTCGTCAAGGACATCATCAGCGCCAGCGACAACGCCGGGAAGGGCGACGTCGAAGCGGTCAAGGGCGACATCGAGAGCTACCTGTCCAGCGCGACCAGCTTCGCGATGGACCCGATGAGCTTCCTGATCGGCACCGGCGTCGAGTTCGTGATCAACTTCGTGGCCCCGGTGCGGGACGCCATCCAGCTCGTGACCGGTGACAGCGAGGCGCTCGCCGCCGGCGCGGAGGCCTTCGCCGGAGTCCAGGGCGACCTCGAGAAGCTGGCCACGACCTTGACCGACACGCTCGACGGCGAGCTCGCGGGCTGGGACGGCGAAGCGGCCGACGCCCTCCGCACCAAGATGGCGAAGTTCATCGAGGGCGTGCAGTCCACCGGCGGCCAGGCCAACAACATCTCCCAGCTGCTGCAGATGAGCGGCACCATGATGGAGGCGGCCGAAGGTGTCATCAAGGGCATCCTCGCGGACTTCCTGACCTGGGCGATCACCACCTGGATCACGGCGACCGCCTCCGCCGGACCGACCTTCGGCGGATCCATCGCCGCGGCCACCGCGGTGACCACGGCGGAAGCGGGCATCACCTGCGCCCGCGCCGCGCAGCAGATCCAGCGGATCACGTCGATCATCAGCAAGATCATGGACGTGATCACCGCGATCAAGGCGATCCTCGACACGATCCGCATCGTCGAGAGCGTCCAGAAGATCACCGACACCAGCAAGAACGGCGGCGACGGCAAGAGCGCTGCCGACACCGGCAGCGAAGCGCTGGGCAACGCGACGAAGGAGACCTCGGAAGAGCGGACGGCGCTGGGCCAGCTCGGCGACGGCTACGCCAGCGAGGCCAAGGACCGCGGCTACCAGGTCGACAAGCCGGACAAGGTCGGCCAGGAGGGCAAGATCTGGAAGGTCAACGAGGACGGCACCACCCGAACCCAGGTGGACAGCAGCGGGAACACCGTCACCGACGGGGACGGGAATCCTGTCACGTCCGACGTTCCGAATGAGCCGTCCAAGTTCGAGGCCGGCAAGTCCGTGTTCAACCGGACTGCGGAGGGGCTCGGCACCGCTGCGGACCAGCTGGAGAAGCAGGCCGAAGAGGGCGGATTCAGCGAAGTCCCCGCAGACGAGACGATCAGCGGCGACCTCAAGTGGTGACTGCGGGCTGAGTCGAGCAAGAGACGAGGCGCCTTCCAGTTCCGGAAGGCGCCTCGGTCTTTCGGCTCAGCCGAGCTGGGCCTGCACCTGCGCCAGCGGAACGTGCTGTTGGTCTGCTTGAATTCCTGCCGGATCCTGGTACGCGGCGGGAGGAATCCAGCGCACGATCTCATCGGCGACCCAGAGCAGTCTTTCGACCCCGTCCGGGGAGAGCTGACGAACTGTCCAGACGATGAGTTTGCGCCCGGACAAGCGGAAGTACGCACATCCGAGCCCGCTGGTCTTGGGCAGTCCTTTCTGCGACGTGTACAGCCAGAACGCACGTTGCGGCGTGAAAACCGCCTGCGCGTACGCAGGATCGGCGTCGTAGACGTAGTAGCTGTTCCACTTGTCCGACGTCTCCGGGTTGATGACCGGAACCTCAGCAGTGGAGCCGCCGCTGAACAGTCCCCGGGATCGGTTCAAGCTGAGCAGACTTCCGAAGTCGTCGATCCAGTCCCGCTTTTCATCGACCAACAGCTCGGGAACCGGAGCCGGCATTTCGACGACCGCCACGCTCAACGACTCCCACTTGCCAACGCTTCTCGAACTGTTCAGCGGTGCACCGCTGGTCGAGTAGACCGTCCGACCGCTCCCGCCCGCCAAGCCCTTGTACTTGAAGTCGATCTGCATCGCCACTGCCGGCATGCCCCGGTGAAATCCGCTCAGCGCGAGCGGGATCTGCTTCCTCCGGTACCGGTCGAACGGCTGCCCGGGCAAACCCTTCAGCGCACCCTTCGGAACGTTCCACGAGGTCCGCCAGCCCTGCTGCTGCATAGCTCCTCACTCTCCTTCCCGGCCAACGAACCGCTGCCATCGGCCAGCAGAACGACGTCCTCAGCCAACCGGAATCTGCCACTGCACCAGCGGAACGTGCCGCTGATCCGCCTGCGCGGCAGCCGGATCCTGGTACGCCGCAGGAGGAATCCACCGAACGATCTCGTCCGCAGCCGCGAGCAGCGCGTCCACGACCGCGACACCGCTCAGCTCGCTGTAGGCCCACACGACGAGCTTCCGCCCCGAGAGCCGAAAGAACACCGGCCCGCTGGAGCGGTTGCTCTTCAGCCAGGTCGCCCGCTCCGGCGTCAGCACCGCGTGCGCGTACGCGGGATCGGCGTCGTACAGGTAGTAGTCGCCGAGGTAACCGTCCGCCGCGCTGAACGCGATGGACGGGCCACCCGTCGCGACCTGGCCGACGGCGCGTCCCTGGAAGAGCCGCTGCGCCTTGTTCAGGAAGAACAGGCTTTCCACGTCACCGAGCACGTTCCGCTTGGTGCCGACCAGCAGTTCCGGCACGGGCGCCGGCAGTTCGACGACCACGGCGCTGATCGTCGTCGTGTGCTCGACGGTCTTCGACGGCTCGACGTACCTGTCCGCCCCGGGCGAGTAGTACGACGGCCCCGTGGTCGCCTTGTGCAGGTGCCGGAAGTCGACCTGCGCGACCATCGCCGGCGCACCCCGGTGGTGGCCGCGCATCAGCACCGGAACCTGCTTGCGCCGGTACTCGTGGAAGGGCTGCCCGCGGAGCTGGTCCAGCACGCTCGACGGCACGTTCCAGGCGACCTGCCACCCCTGCTGCTGCGCCCACTGCGCCAGTGGAGCCCGCGCAGGTTCCGGGCTCCGGACCTCGCCTTCGCACCAGACCCGCACCGGCCTGGAGTTCAGCAGGAACGCGCACCCGAACATCAGCAGCGCGATGCCCAGCCCGATCAGGAGCGATGCCACGCTCCCAGTGCTCGCCGCGCCCATGATGAGCGCGGCGAGCACCATCACCAGGCCGAAGAACACCTCGACGCCGAACAGGACTCCGCGCGCGGACTTCTTCCCGAGCCAAACCCCGATCAGCAGCCCGACGCGAACGAGCGCACCGACGACGACCAGCAACAGGCGGACCGCGTTCGCCGCGCCGTACGAACTCGATCCGAGCCCCAGAACCCAGACCAGCTCGAGCAGCGCGTCGACGGCCATCACAGCCGTGATGACCAGCAGAAACACCGTCGGTGGGTGCGCCGGGCGCACCCTTTCGGTCTGTCGGTTCATCACGACGTTCCCCATCGACGTGGTTGGTCACCTGCCGCCGCACACCGTAACCGGCACACCGCGGCGCTCAAGCCCCGAACAGGCGGTTTCCGGACGGATCACTCCTCAGCCACGCAGGCCGCAGCACGGGAGTTCACAACACCGCAGCCCGGTCCGGCCGGAGGTGGTGACGGCCGGTGGGTTGCTCGTCGGGGTCCTGCACGGGGAATTGCGGCGCTATCTCAGGCTCCGCAACCCGATGCCGTTCGATCCCGCGCTCAGCCTCGACATCCGCTATCAGGTGCCAGACCGTGTACTCGCCATCGCCTGTTCCTGCGTGCTGACCTGCGGCGAACCGCAGCCCGGGCACGGAGACGTGAGTGAGGAGCAGAGCGAGGATGAGCAGGTTGAACAGAATGAAGGTGCTCAGCTGGATCCAGAACATGGCTATGTCCTTCCAAATGCGGTGTTGTGGCTGGTCAGGTTTCGTGAGTGCGGATGGTGGTAAGAGCGACCATCGTCACTCACGTAGACGTCAGGGCTGTGCGGCGAGGACGCGCCAGCAGTCCATGCAGGTCTGCTCCCGCACCCAGTCCACTTCGGACCGGTCGTGGAGTTCCGAGGCCTCGGCTTCCGCACCGCAGTAGGCCTCGACGGTGTCCTCTGGCGGAGATTTCGTTGCCGCGATGGGAAAAGCGTGACGACCGCCGGTGACCGGACGCCACACGTAGGTCAAGTAACCAGACATGAGCAGCCTCCACTGCTGAAACGGATAGCTCTGCATTGACCGGTGACCGGGCGCGCGAGGGAGGGGACGCAGGCGCCCGGTCACCGAGGTGGGCTGACGCGGCGGAGGTCGGGGGCAAACACCGCACCAGCCCGGCTAGAAGACCCGCCCCGCCTTTGACCTGTGAGAAACCGACGGGACGGGCTGTCGGGGCCAGCAACTCGCGCTGCGTAACCGTCCGACGACAATCAAGGTAGTCCACGTAATTACGTGGCGTCGATACTTCGAACGTGTGGATCTACGTACTGAGTTCGTGAAAGGTGGTGCAAGATGGGGGAAACCCGACCACCGACGGAGGTAGGCATGGCCGCGATCTCGCCCGAGGAAACCGGCTTCCAAGCGGATGACGGCCTCGAACTCGGGCCCACCCTGCGCAGACGACAGCTCGGACGGAAGCTCCGCGGTTACCGCGAGCAGGCCGGACGCAAGGTGGCGGAAGCAGCCAAGTACGCCGGATTGCGCGATGCGACGGTGAGCCGAATCGAGAACGGTCGACACGCCATCAGGCCAGGCAACGTCCGACTCCTGTGCCAGTTCTACGGTGTCGGCGCACCGACCGTGGACACGCTCATGCGACAAGCCGAGGAGTCGAACGACCGCGGCTGGTGGACCGCGTTCTCCGACACCCTGGAGGACTGGTTCGAGACCTACGTCGACCTGGAAAGCGACGCCCGCGAACTGCTCACCTACAGCCCGACGCTCGTGGACGGGCTGCTGCAAACACCGGAGTACGCGTTGGCCGTCATGCAGGGCGGCTGGCCGGAGATCACCAAGTCCGATCTCCACCGATCCGTCGAACTCCGGCAAGCACGGCAGGAGAAGCTTCACCAACGAGGTTCGACGAAACAACTCCACGTCGTGTTCGACGAAGCGGTCCTCCGCAGGGTCGTCGGCGGCCCCGAAGTCATGCGCGAACAGCTCGAGTCGCTGATCGAGTCGGCGGCGAAACCGAACATCACCATCCAGGTGATCCCGTTCTCCGCCGGAGCCCACGCAGGCATGAAGGGCGCCTTCTCCGTCCTCCGGTTCCCCGAAGGATTCGAGGACATGAACTCGGTCTACCTCGAGAACCAGCGCGGATCCGTGTGGCAGGAACGCCCCAACGACGTGGACCACTACAGCAAGGTCTTCGAGAAGGTGAGCGAGCAAGCGCTCTCAACCTCGGAGACGACCGAACTGATGACTAGCCTGGTCAAGCACCTGTGAGGAACCCGGCTAGGGAGAAAAATGATCGACATGTCGCGTGCCGACTGGCGCAAGAGCAGTCGGAGTGGCAACACGGGCCAGTGCGTCGAGTTGGCCCAGAACCTGCCCGACGTCTCCGCCATCCGTGACTCGAAGGCCCCGGAGCAGGGCGCCCTGGTCTTCACCAAGCCCCAGCTCAGCGCCTTCCTGACCAACGTGAAGGCAGGCCTGCTCGACCGCTGACACCGAACAGAGCCCCATCCCGGACACCGCGCCAGGATGGGGCTCTCCCATATCCGCGCTCCGTTTCCGCTGGTTGCGACTCGTGAGTACTTTGGGGTGCTATAGCCCCACAAAACACTCACGAGACCTGACCAGCAGAAACGGAGCCATCCCCGAGAACTGCGTTGAGTTCGAGCGCGACGGGGCGTCGGTCAGCCGTTGGGGTAAGCCGCCGTGATCGCGTGCGCACGCCACCTCGCGAACTGCGCGTACATGTCGTGGAGGAGATACAGGTCGCGGCGGCGGGTCCAGGGCTGGCCGGAGAGCTCGTCGTAGGTTCCGGGCATGGTGACGCCTTCGGGCGCGAAGGCCGTCATGCCCCGGTCGCGCGTGGTCAGAACGCAGCGCTTGACGTGGTCGCGGAACCCGACCACCCCTGCGGTGCCCGACGTGCCGCCGCGAAATGCGACGACCTGCTCCGCAACACCGTCGGTGCTCAGGTAGACGATGGTCCCGTCCGGCTGGACCACCGGTTCGACCGAGGTCACGCGATCCATCGAGTACTTGGTCTCGAGGAAATGGGCGATCTCCCACTGCGCGAAAACAGGGATGTCACGCGCTGCCCGGACCTTCGCCACGGCGTCCGCGAGAGCCTCGTTCACGGGTCCGGGCTCGTACCTGACGCGTGACGGGTCGCCGCCACCGGCCGGCGGGCGATTCCCGAACGAGTACGCCACCACGTAGTCGAGGCTCGCGATCGGCGCGACGGGCGGGTGCCAGTTGAAGCCGATGTCCTCGACAGCGGGCTCGACGGCGGCGGCCGTTGCCGCGTCGTCCAGCTCACGGGTGAGCGCGTCAAGCATGATTCGCTGCAGCGCACGGTCATTGGAAGGACTCGCGTTGGCCGGCGCCGCCTCGAGGAGGGGCATCGACGCCGCCGCGAGCGCGGCGGCCGAAACGAAGGAGCGGCGGTCCATGAGCGGCCTTTCGAGCGGGGAGAACATCATTCCCCCGCAACGTAGTTCCGCAGGATGAATCCCGTCCGAATTCAAGGCGTGCGGCGCATGCACGAGACCAACCAGCCGATGGCTCCGTTTCCGCTGGTTCCGACCCGTGAGCACTTTGGGTCGCTATAGCCACCCAAAACACTCACGGGACCTGACCAGTGGAAACTGATCGCTACGCTGAAAAACCATGGGCAGCGAGGACTTTCACGCGGAATCCCTTGAGGCGCGGCTGACGCGCGTCGAAGCCGCGCTCTACCGCCTCATCGCCTGACGCGAAAACCCTTGCTGCGCATGGCGAAGGGCCCCTGTCCGGAGGAGTCGGACAGGGGCCCTTCGGTCAATCGATCAACTTCAGCGGTAGTCGCGGCCGAAGTCGTAGTCGTCCAGCGGGACGGCCGCACCGGTGCCGGCGCCGAACACATCCGGGGTGTAGTAGCTGTCGTCGTAGGACGGGATCGCGTACGCCGCGGCCCGCGCCTCCTCCGTCGGCTGCACCTGGATGTTGCGGTACCGGTTGATGCCCGTACCAGCCGGGATCAACTTACCGATGATCACGTTCTCCTTCAGGCCGACCAGCTTGTCACTCGCGCCCTCGATCGCGGCGTTGGTGAGGATGCGGGTCGTCTCCTGGAAGGAGGCCGCCGACAGCCACGACTCGGTGGCCAGCGACGCCTTGGTGATGCCCATCAGGACCGGACGGCCGGACGCCGGGTCGCCGCCCTCGGCGACGACGCGGCGGTTCTCCGCCTCGAACTGCGAGCGCTCGACCGGCGAACCGGGCAGGAACTCGGTGGCACCCGAGTCGATGATGATGACCCGGCGCAGCATCTGGCGGACGATGACCTCGACGTGCTTGTCGTGGATGCCCACACCCTGCGACCGGTACACCTCCTGCACCTCGCGCACCAGGTGCAGCTGGGCCTCGCGCGGGCCCATCACGCGCAGCACCTCGTGCGGGTCGACGGCACCTTCGAGCAGCTGCTGACCGACCTCGACGTGGTCGCCGTCGGAGATCTGCCGCTCGCTGCCGTCCACCGAGATCGCCGCGAGCCGCTGACGCTTGGACAGCTTGTCGTAGACGATCTCCTCGCCGCCGTCGTCCGGAATGATCGTGATCTTCCAGTAGCGGTCGTTGTCCTCCAGCCGGACGCGACCCGAGGTGTCGGCGATGGGCGCCTTGCCCTTCGGGACGCGGGCCTCGAACAGCTCCTGGACACGCGGCAGACCGGTGGTGATGTCGTCACCGGCGACACCGCCCTGGTGGAACGTACGCATCGTCAGCTGCGTACCGGGCTCACCGATCGACTGGGCGGCGACGATGCCGACGGCCTCGCCGACGTCGACCAGCTTGCCGGTCGCCATCGAACGGCCGTAGCAGACCGCGCAGACGCCGACGCCGGACTCGCAGGTCAGGACGCTGCGGACCTTGACCTTGGTGACCTTGGCGGCGAGCAGCTTCTCGATCGCCGGGTCGCCCAGGTCCGAACCGCGGGCCAGCACGATGTTGCCGTCGGCGTCGGTGACGTCGTCGGCCGTGGTGCGGGCGTAGATGCTGGTCTCGACGTGGGCGTCGCGCAGCAGCTTGCCGTCGGGCAGCAGCTCCGCGATCGGCATCTTGATGCCGCGCTCGGTGCCGCAGTCCGTCTCGCGGACGATGACGTCCTGCGAGACGTCCACCAGACGACGGGTCAGGTAACCCGAGTCAGCGGTACGCAGCGCCGTGTCGGCCAGACCCTTTCGAGCACCGTGGTTGGAGATGAAGTACTCCAGCACGGACAGGCCCTCGCGGAAGTTCGCCTTGATCGGGCGCGGGATGTACTCACCCTTCGGGTTCGACACCAGACCACGCATACCGGCCAGCTGAACGACCTGGGTCATGTTACCGGCGGCCCCGGACTTCACGATCGTGCTGATCGAGTTGTCCTCGGGGAAGTTGGTCTCCATGGCCTCGGCGACCTCGTCCTTGGCCGCCGTCCAGACCTTGACCAGCTCCGCGTTGCGCTCCTGGTAGGACAGCGCACCGCGGCGGTACCGCTTCTCGACCTGGTCGGCCTTGGCCTCGTACCCGTCGAGGATCTCGGTCTTGTTCGGCGGCACGACCACGTCGGTGATCGACACGGTCACACCGGAACGGGTCGCCCAGTGGAAGCCGGCGTCCTTCATCTTGTCCAGCGTCTGGGACACCGTGACCATCGGGTACCGCTCGGCGAGGTCGTTGACGATCGCGGCCTGCTTCTTCTTCGGCAGCAGGTCGTCGACGAACGGGTAGTCGTCGGGCAGCAGCTCGTTGAAGAACACCCGGCCCAGGGTGGTCTCGGCCAGCCACGGCTGACCGGGCTCCCAGCCCTCCGGGGTGGCGCCGCGCGACGGCACGACGTCCTTCAGCCGGATCTTGATCTTGGCCTGCAGCCCCAGCACACCGCGGTCGAAGGCCATGATCGCCTCGCCGACCGAGGAGAACGCCAGGCCCTCGCCCTTGGCACCGTCCACCTGCTTGGTCAGGTGGTACAGGCCGGTGACCATGTCCAGACGCGGCATCGCCAGCGGGCGACCCGACGCCGGGGACAGGATGTTGTTGCTGGACAGCATCAGGATCCGGGCCTCGGCCTGGGCCTCGGCCGACAGCGGCAGGTGGACCGCCATCTGGTCACCGTCGTAGTCCGCGTTGAACGCCTCGCAGAC
>NZ_JBEOVY010000281.1:0-10522 GCF_040295745.1 Saccharopolyspora sp. NPDC002686 | reverse complement strand
CAGCAGCCTTCTCCGGCGACACGTCGCGGTTGCGGATCCGGTCGGCGGCCAGCTCCGCGATGAGCGTGCTCTTGCCGGTCCCGGGGCCGCCGAGCACGCGCAGGAAGCCGGAGGTGTGCGCCAGCGCGCGCTGCCCGGCCGCGTCCCAAGTGGTGCGCCGCCGAGCTGGTTCAGCACGGCGCACGAGCACGGGCGCGGTCGGGGATGGCACCCGTCGATGGAACCACGCGTCGGCGACAAGGTCGCGAAGGGCTCGCGGTTCGCCGGCCCGATCCCGCCGCAGGTGGGGCGGTCGATCAAGGGTCTCCGCGTACCCGGTTCCGGGACCGTGCTGAACCGCCGCGCCCCTCCCCCACGTGTATTCGTGCGAGCCCGGTTCACCTGCGTTTTCCACGGAAACATCGCGCGCGTTTAACGCCAATTGAATGTGAATTCAAGACCACCTTTTGGTGGTACAAACCAATTTTTTCCTCTGGCATGGTTTCGGATCAACACGGGTTCCCCGCCCGTGACCTGCGAAATCTCTCCCCCGAGCCCCATTCCGCTCCCCGAAGGAGGAAATCGTGAGCAAGGTCCGCAAGAGCCTGCTTACCGGTGCGGCGGCGGCAGCGGCGCTGACCCTCGGCGCCGTTCCCGCGCTCAGCGCTGAAGCCACCGACGCCCGCCCCGAGGCCGCCTCCCCGGCCGCCGCCTCGCCCTACCTCTACAACGGCTGGGGCAACCCGCCCGCGGTCGGCGAGGTGATGAGCGCCACCGGCATCAAGGACTTCACGCTGGCGTTCATCCTCTCCGACGGCACCTGCAACCCCGCCTGGGACGGCAACCGCCCGCTCGACGGGCCGGAGAAGGCCGTCATCGACGAGGTCCGCGCCGGTGGCGGCGACGTCATCCCGTCCATCGGCGGCTGGGCGGGCAACAAGCTCGGCGAGGCCTGCCAGGACGCGCAGTCGCTGGCCGGCGCCTACCAGAAGCTGATCGACGCCTACGGGCTGAAGGCCATCGACATCGACATCGAGGCCACCGAGTTCGACACCCCGGAGGTGCAGGACCGGGTCCTGGAGGCGCTGAAGACCGTCAAGGAGGCCAACCCCGGCCTGCAGACGGTGATCACCTTCCCGACGCTGATCGACGGCCCGAACGACTCGGGCAAGCGGCTGATCGGCAAGGCCGCGGAGATCGGCGCGAACGTCGACGTGTGGACGCAGATGCCGTTCAACTTCGGCGGCACCGACATGGCGGCCGACACCATCACCTCCACAGAGGCGCTGAAGGAGCAGCTCAAGACCGCCTTCGGCTACACCGACGAGGAGGCGTACTCGCACGCCGGCATCTCGTCGATGAACGGCAAGACCGACACCGGCGAGACCGTCACCCCGGCCGATTACCAGAAGATGGCCGACTACGCCAAGGAGAAGAACCTCGGCCGGTTCACCTTCTGGTCGCTCAACCGGGACCGCTCCTGCGAGGGAGGCGGCGGCGCCGACGCCTGCAGCGGCATCGACCAGCAGCCGTGGGAGTTCACCAAGATCGTCGCCGGATTCCAGGGCTGAGCCCGAGCGAACGGCCCGTTCGCCACTCCCACCGGGACGAACGGGCCGTTCGCCGCACCGGCCACAGCCGCCCCGTACGACTCAGCGCAGTGAGCCTTTTTCATCCTGTCTAGCCTGCGACCGCGAAGCACGACCGGCACCGCGCGACGAGGGCGCTGAGGTTCCGCCACCCGCACCGCCACGCAAAACGAGGATGGAAAACCTCAGCCGGACGGTGCTGTGCGGTAGCTTCGGATTCGTGAACGAGGAGACCGTGGAGCAGGTGCGGGCGATCGTGGCGTCGATCCCGCCCGGGTCGGTGCTCTCCTACGGCGACATCGCCGAGATCGCGGGACTGCGCTCGGCGCGCATCGTGGGCCGCATCCTCGCCGAGGACAGCGCCGACCTGCCGTGGCACCGGGTCCTGCGTTCCAACGGCACGGTCGCCGAACACCTCCAGCACCGCCAGCTGGAACTCCTCCGCGCCGAGGGCGTCCTCGCCGACGGGGCCCGCATCAACATGCGCCGCTACCGCTGGGGCGCCTGAGAAATCGGGTTTCCCGCCCACACCGCGGGAATTCGGCCCGCCCACGGACTTGCCTGCTCGAGTTGTCCGGCGAGGCGGAAGAGGCGGCCTTCGAGCCCGTAACCGGCGGCGAACTGCATGCCGATCGGCAGCCCCGTCTCGACGTCGGCCGTCACCGGCACGGACATGGCGGGCATGCCGGTGACGTTGAACGCCGCGGTGAACGGCGAGATGTCGAAGAGGCGGCGGATCCAACCGAGGCCGTCCAACGCCTCCGCGCCCTCGGCGTGGGTGCCCAAAGGCACGGGCAGCTCCGGCACGGTCGGGGTGAGCAGCAGGTCGTGGGCGTCGAAGTAGCTCGCCATGCTCCGGGAAATCCGGTTCCGGACCTCGAGGGCGGTGACGAACTCGGTGCCGCTGACCCGCTTTCCGAAGTGGTAGCTGGCGAGCACGGGCGCCTCGAGGGTCGAGGAGTCGATGGGCCGGTCGAAGGCGGCCGCCAGCTCGTCGATCGAGGCCGCGAGGTTCGCCGTCCACTGACGGGCGCTGGCCAGGACGAATTCCTCCCAATCGACCCCGAGGTCGACCTCGACCTCCGCCACGTGGTGGCCGAGGGATTCGAGCAGGCGCACGGTGCGGGAGAGGGCGTCGGCCACCGGTGCAGCAGTGCGGTGTCCGCCCCAGGCATGGGCGAGGACGCCGATCCGCAGCGAGCCCGGCGGGCGAGTGACTTCCTCCGCGTACGGCCGGGACGGTTCCTGCGCGAAGTAGGGGTCACCCGGTTCCGGGCCGCGGATCTGGTCGAGCAGCACCGCGCTGTCGCGGACCGTGCGGCTGAGGCTGCCTTGCACGGCCAGTCCGTTGAAGACTTCGTCGAAGTCGGGGCCCGCGGAGACCCGGCCGCGGGTGGGCTTCAACCCGAAAAGACCGTTGTGGGCGGCAGGAACTCGGATCGAGCCGGCGGCATCGGTGGCGTGGGCGATCGGGACCACCCCGGCGGCGACCGCCGCGCCCGCACCCCCGCTGGACCCACCCGCGCTGCGCGCCAGGTCCCACGGGTTGCGGGTCGCGCCGTGCAGCACTGGCTCCGTCGTGTTGCTGTAAGCCATCTCCGGTGTCGAGGTGCGCCCGAAGGTCACCAGACCAGCACGGCGGAAGCGGCGCATCAAGGCGGAGTCCGCGGCAGCGACGTTGTCGGCCGCGAGCCGACTGCCCAGCTCCATCCGCCTCCCGGCCATCGAGACCCCGATGTCCTTGATCAAGAACGGGACCCCGGCCAACCTGCCGGAGCTGGGCCCGCGATCGGTCGGCCAGGTCTCCACGATGGCGTTGATCTGCGGATCGACCGCCCGCGCGGCCTCGCGAGCGGCTTCCTCCAGCTCGGCGGCCGACACCTCGCCCGCGGCCACCAGCTCCGCGAGCCCGACCGCGTCGAAGTCCACGTACTCGGCAACTCTCACCATCACTCCCAGTCGAGACCATCAAGTATCGGACGATACCAATCGGTATCACATGGAACGAGCTGGTACCGTAGCAGCGGACGAGCAGCCCGCCAACCGCCACGGAGCAGTCACATGGCATCGACCGCCAGCAGGCCGGGCAGGGTGGCGAAACTGCCACCCCGCGAGCGCATCCTCGACGCGGCGGAAGAGCTCTTCCAGGACGAGGGGATCCAGCGGGTCAGCGTCCAGGCGATCGCCGAACGGGCCGAGACCACCAAGATGGCGATCTACCGGCACTTCGAGACCAAGGACGCGCTGGTCGCGGAGTGGCTGCGGATCGTCGCCGCCGACTACCAGGCCGCCTTCGACCGGGCCGAGAGCGACCACCCCGACCGACCCCGGGAGCAGATCCTCGCCCTGGCCCGCTTCATCGTCGAGGGATTGCCGGCGATCTCGCACCGCGGCTGCTCGTTCATCAACTCCATCGCCGAACTGCCCGACCGCTCCCACCCCGCACGGCAGGTGATCGAGGAGCACAAGGCCCGCCAGACCCGCAGGCTGACCGGCATGTGCGCTGCGGCGGAACTGCCCGATCCCGAGCAGGCCGCCGCCGAGATCACCTTCCTGCTGGAAGGCGCGCAGGTCAGCGCGCAGAACGGAAGCATCGACCAGGCCGGGGATCGACTGATGAGAGCAGTCGAGCGGATCATCGATCAGCCCCGCTGACCGCCGCCCGGACCATCCACTTAGGACGATCGGGGTGCGCGCTCCGGGAGTTCGTCGGCCACGAGGCGGACCAGGGCGGCCGTGCGGGAGCGCTCCGGCATCGCGTGCGGCAGTCCCGCCGCTGCGATCGGCGCCGCCGTCACCGGTCCGACGCAAGCGATGAAAACCCCGTCCCGCAAGGCTTTCCGCAGCTCCTCGCCCCGGCCGGTGCGGTCCGCGCGGGCCAGGAAGTTGGTCGCCGCCGGCGCGCTGGTGAACGGCAGCGCGTCCACCTCGCCGCGCAGGACCGCGTCGATCAGGGCGTCCAGCGCGTCCAAGTCCACCGGGTCCGTCCAGCGGTAGACCGTCACCGGCACCACCTCGGCGCCCGCCTCGCGCAACGCGGCGCGGAACGAGAGCATCGGATCACCGTGCACCTGCAGCACGATCCGCTTGCCCGCGAGGTCCCGTTCGAGCAGGTGCGCCAGCACCTCGCCGGACTCCTCCGACGGCGAGGTGTAGGACTCCACCAGGCCGGAACCCCGCACCGCACCACGGGCTTTCGCGCCCCGCGCCAGCACTTCGGCCGAACGCAGGTGTTCCAGCAACCGCTCACCGGCGCCGGCCTGCTCAGCAGCTTCGAACCAGCCCCGGAACCCGACCCCGGTGATCGCCACGACGTAGTCGACCGGCCCGGCCAGCACCGCCTCGGTCGCCGCGGCCAGTTCGCCGTCCTCGGGCAGCGGCACCGTGTGCATCGCCGCGCCGAACAGCACCCGCGCTCCCCGCCGGGTGAACAGCGCCCCGATCTCCTCGGCCTTGCGCTCGGCCGTCACGCCCACCGTGAAACCGCGCAGCGGCTGGTCCTCGCTCACAGCCCCATCCTCACACCCGAACGGTCCAGCGGTGAAGGCGACTAGAGCACTTCGAGGACCATCTGCGAAGCGCGCTCCAGACCGGTCAGGGTCTGCGCGGACGAGCGCGGGTGCAGCGCGTGCACCGCCAAGCGGAACAGCAACGCGCGCAGCAGCGCCTGCGGCCAGTCGGTCAGGTGCGACCAGCGCTCCACGATCGCCGCGTCCGCGCCGCCCCAGGCCAGCGCGTCGATCACCACGACCGCCGCCGCCCACTCCGCGGGCCGCCAGTACGGGTTGAAGTCGATGATGCCGGGCGCCGCGTCGTCGGTGAACAGCACGTTCCCGAACAGGTCGCCGTGCACCACCTGCGGTCCCAGCTGCACCTCGCGCCGCGAACCGGCGAGCACGTCGTAGAGCCGACCGCCCTTCTCCTCGGGCAGCGAGTACTCCACCTCGCCCCAAGCCATCCGGTCGGCAAGCGCGTAGATGTCCTGGCGCGCCTCCAAGAACCGCGGCCGGGCCAGGAACCGGCTGGCCGCGTGCAGGCGCAGCGACATGGCCACCACGTCGTCGTGCCGCGGCTCCGCCCGCCCGTCGATGTTCCGGCTGGCCGACCACCCGGACACCACCCAGCGGCCGTCGGTGGACCGCACCGGGCGGGACACCCGGACCTCGTCCGGTTCGAGCAGGTCGAGGGTCTGCGCGACCCAAGCGGCCTCGGCGGTGTTCGCGGCGGGCTTCAGCACGATGTCCCCGCACCGCCAGGCGACTGCGCCCTCCAGCGACTCGGGATCTTCGACGCGCGCACCGAATGCCGCGCGCACGTGCGGCGGTGGCGGCTCCGGCGTAGGACTCACGAGCCAGACGCTACAACGATGATCGCCAAATCCGCAGCAGGCACTCCGAACCCCGCGAATACATCACGCCGAAAACTGTCTCCGGTGGTCCTTCTGCGCGGCGGTGCAGAACGACAGCGGGCCGACGAGCGCCGGAGCGCCCGTCGGCCCGCTGTCGTCGCAGTGGATCAGTAGGTCGGGAGGCTGGGGTCGACCTCGTTGGCCCAGCCCAGCACGCCGCCGCCGACGTGGACCGCGTCCGCGAAGCCCGCCTTGTGCAGCGCGGCCAGCGCTTCCGCCGAACGGGCGCCGGACTTGCAGTGCAGGACGATCTTGCGGTCCTGCGGCAGCTCCGCGAGCGCCTCGCCGGAGAGGATCCGGTCCTTCGGGATCAGCTTCGAGCCCTCGATCTTGACGATCTCGTACTCGTGCGGCTCCCGGACGTCGATCAGCTCGAACTTCTCGCCGTTGTCGAACATCGACTTCAGCTCGCCCGGGGTGATCGTGCTCTTCGCCGCGGCTTCCTGCGCGTCGGAGGAGACCACGCCGCAGAACGCCTCGTAGTCGATCAGCTCGGTGATCGGCGTGGCGTTGGGGTCCTTGCGGATCTTGACGGTGCGGTAGTTCATCTCCAGCGCGTCGTAGATCATCAGGCGCCCGAGCAGCGTCTCACCGATACCGGTGATCAGCTTGATCGCCTCGTTGACCATGATCGAGCCGATGGAGGCGCACAGCACGCCGAGCACACCGCCCTCGGCGCACGACGGCACCATGCCGGGCGGCGGCGGCTCGGGGTACAGGTCGCGGTAGTTCGGACCGTACTGGTCCCAGAACACGCTGGCCTGGCCCTCGAAGCGGAAGATCGAGCCCCACACGTACGGCTTGCCCGCCAGCACCGCGGCGTCGTTGACCAGGTACCGGGTGGCGAAGTTGTCCGTGCCGTCCAGGATCAGGTCGTAGTCGCGGAAGATGTCGAGGGCGTTGTCCGAGCTCAGGTGCACCTGGTGCAGGTTCACCTTGACGAACGGGTTGACCTCGGCGATCGAGTCGCGCGCGGACTCGGCCTTCGGCCGCCCGAGGTCGGACTGCCCGTGGATGACCTGGCGGTGCAGGTTGGACTCGTCGACCTCGTCGAACTCGACGATGCCGAGCGTGCCCACCCCGGCCGCGGCCAGGTACAGCAGCGCCGGGCTGCCCAGGCCACCGGCGCCGACCACCAGCACCTTGGCGTTCTTCAGCCGCTTCTGCCCGTCCATCCCGACGTCCGGGATGATCAGGTGGCGGCTGTAGCGCGCGACCTCTTCCTTGGTCAGCTCAGCCGCCGGTTCGACCAGCGGCGGCAGCGACGTTGCGCCGGACATTCCCAGCTCCTCCTCAATGGTCGGCACCACCTGCGCACGAGCACGCGGGCGGCACCTCAAGCGTCCCCGGAAGCGCCCGAACGGGGCCTCACGGAATCTGCAACGCAAGACTCCCCGATGCCCTTCCGCAACCCAAACTACTCCCACACTCCGAGACGCAACCCGCCCGAAAACCGCGACTGGTATCAGCCGGTCGGGAACGGCCAGGCGTTCGGCTTGCAGACGAATCCGTCGGACGGGATCTGGGTGCCCTGGTCGGCGATCTTGTTCAGCTCGTGCAGCTCGTTGTTCGAGACGCTGAAGCTCTGCTGCATCATCACCGGCGCCAGGCCGCCCTGCGTCGGGCAGCCGACGTGCTTGTTGCCGAAGACGTGCCCGACCTCGTGGTTGATCGCGTAGCGGCGGTAGTCCCCGATGTCGCCCTGGAACGACACCGCGCCGCGCACCCAGCGGGCCGCGTTGAGGTAGACCATCTCGCCCTTGCGGCACGAGCTGTCGTAGGGCACGCCGTTGCTGTAGTCGCAGGCCTCGCGCGCGGTCTGCTGGCTGACCAGGATCACCCGGAAGTCGGGGCTCTCGCCGCCCGCGTCGACCCGCTGCAGCGAGATCGGCCCGTCCCCGGTGGCGCCCTGCGGGTTGGTCCAGCTGCGCGGGTCGGACAGCGTCGTCTGCACCAGGTTGCCGAAGTCGGCGTTGGGGTCGGCCAGTTCCACGCCGACCTCGACCTCGACGGTGTAGCGGTACAGCTGCCCGTGGCCGATCACGGGCGAGCTGCCGGGCAGCACCTGGAAGGTGCGCGCGCCGGTCTCCGGGATCTTGCCGCCCGGCGGTAGGTCGGCGGAGAACAGGTTCGGGTCGAACTTCTGCCCCGGGGCGGCTTCGGTGACGACCGGCTGCTCCGGGGTGTCCGAAGCGGTCCCGGCCTGGTCGGTGGTGGCACCGCCGTCGGTAGGGCGCACGGTCTGGAACACCGCGAGCGCGCTGATCACGACCAGCAGCGGCACGGCGTAGACCCGCCAGCCGTACCGGGACACCACTCCGGCGCGCTTCTTCCGGCGCGGTCGCGGGCGCGGCTCGTCCTCGAACTCCTCGGCGTCGTCGACGATCTCGGGTTCGGACGGCTCGGCGGTCGGGTTCCAGGACGCCGCCAGCGGCTCCCCCCGCTTCTCGCCCGCGTTCACTCTCGCGCGAGCACGACCTGCCGGTCGGCGGTCGTTCGCGGATTGACGAGGTCGCTGCGGCGGGCGGGTCACGCACATTAGCGTGCCACAGCCCATCCGGCACCCCAGGTCACACCGGCCACTGCGGGTGACCGGGGGGACGACGCCCACCCGGACCGGCCCAATCCGATCATCACCAGTTGTCCGACTCCACCAGGCCGAGCACCGCCCGCGCGACGATCCGTGGCCGCTCCATCTGCGCTACATGACCCGTTCGTGGTAGTACGAGCAGCTTTCCGCGTGGAATCAGCAGCGCGGTGCGCGGCGCCTTCCGGACCGAGACGACCCGGTCTTGCGCACCCCACACCACGAGCGTCGGCGCGCCGATCTCCGGCAGCAGCCGCCACAACGAGCGCGCCGGCGGCACCAGCCAGGAACGCAGCAGCTCCACCGTGGTCCGCCCCAGCGCCGGTCCGGCCCAGGGCAGTCCGTCGCGCTCCTCGAACTCCGCGACCGCCTCGGCGAAGCGGTGCGGCGGTACGACGTCCGGATCGGCGAAGCACAGCCGCATCAGCTGCTCGGTCCGCTCGGCCGGCGTCACGGCGGCCAGCTGCCGACGCGTCCGCGCCCCGATCACCGGCACCATCGCCAGCGCGATCCGCGGATCGGAGACCCGCCGGGGATCCAGCCGCAGGTCGGGCATGGCCGGGGAGATCAAGGTCAGCGTGGCGATCAGGTCGGGGCGCTGCCCCGCCACCTCGACGGCCACCGCCGCGCCGAAGGAGTTGCCGGACAGGTGCACCGGGGCGGGCAGCTGCTCCAGCAGGCCGATCACCGCTTCGGCGTTGGCCTGGCGGGTGCACGGGAACCCCCGCGGTGGTTCGGTGTGGCCGAATCCGGGTAGGTCGACCGCGATGCTGCGCAACTTCACCGAGAGCACGGCGGCGAGGTCGGTCCAGTTCGTCGAGGATCCGGCCAGGCCGTGCAGGTGCACTGCGGTCTCAGCGGTCACCGCTGGTCCGGGCGTCTCCCGCACGTGCAGCCGCACCGGCCCCCAGCCGGTGGCGACGTCGACGTGCTGCCCGGGCGGAGGTTTGGCCGCGAGGTCGACCGGAGGAACGCCCTCGGCTACCAGCGGCACCCGCGTCAGCTCCCGTCGGCCGAGCTGGTCTCGTCCGGGAACCGCAACAGTAGGTGTAGTGGTGGTCACAACTACAGCATGATGGCCCCTCGACCACCGGATTTCGCCACCTGGGCCTACCGACGAGTAGAGTCAGTGCGCACCGGAGGTCGCCAACGGCCGCCGAGCGCGCTTTTGGAAGGAATCGGGTGGAGGCGAGGATGACCGAGACCGCGCAACCTGGCCGAGGTGTCCGGTTGCCCCGCGACGCACGCCGCGCGCAGCTGCTCGAAGCTGCCCAGCACGTGTTCGTGCACAACGGCTACCACGCGGCGGCGATGGACGACATCGCCGAACGCGCGGGCGTCAGCAAGCCCGTCCTCTACCAGCACTTCCCCGGCAAGCTCGAGCTCTACCTGGCGCTTCTGGACGTGCACGGCAACGAGCTGGTGCGCCGCGTCCGCGAGGCCATCGCGTCCACCTCGGACAACAAGCTCCGGGTGCGGGCGGCGATCGGCGCGCTGTACGAGTTCGTGGCGGGCGAGGACCAGGCGTTCCGGCTGGTGTTCGAGTCCGACCTGCGCGGCGAGCCGGCGGTGGAGAAGTCCGTCGAGAGCGCTCTGCACGGCTGCATCGACGCGATCACCGAGGCGGTGACGGCGGATGCCGGGCTCGACGCCGAGCGCGCCCGCCTGCTGGCGGTCGGCCTGGTCGGCCTGGCCCAGGTGACCGCGCGCGACTGGCTCGACGCGCGCGGAACGATCTCCCGGGACGAGGCGGTCGGCCTGATGTCCACCCTCGCCTGGAAGGGCCTCGCCGGCTTCCCCCTCCAGAACACCTGACCCCGGATCCGCAAATTCAATGAAAATCGGACATCCAATTTCCATTGAATTTGCACACCCCCCGACACCCAGCACCCGCCCGGACGGCTCGGTGCCCGTCCTGGGTGGTCCGCAGTTTCAATTGAAACTGCAGACCCCAGGCAC
>NZ_JBEOVY010000280.1:0-10563 GCF_040295745.1 Saccharopolyspora sp. NPDC002686 | reverse complement strand
GAGAGCTTCCAGTTCTCCTGGGACGCCGACGATCGCCTGACCGAGGTGCTGACGCCAGGCGGGCCAGCACCGCGAGATCGCGCTCCGGCCACGGGTTGCGCGCCCGCCGGGCTCCCGAGGCGACCGTGCGCAGCAGCCGCTCGGGCGTGTCCTCGCCCTGCAACGGCTTCGGCGTCGAGGGCGCGTTGCGCGGCTTGGGCACCACCTGCATCGGGTTGCCGGGCACCGCGCCCTCGACCACCAGGAATCCGAAGAACCCGTTCCACGTCGACCACGCCCGGGTCACCGACGAGGCCGACCGCGCGCCGGCGAACCGGGCGAACGCCGAGCGCAGCACGGAGGCGTCGACCCGCTCCACCGGCAGCTGGTCGGCGGCGGCGCCGGTGAGTTCGACGAGCTCACCGGCCACCGTTTCCAGGTCGCGGCGGTAGGCTCGCAGCGAGTTCGCCGCGAGCTTGCGGGCCTGCAAGTGCTCCAGGTAGATCTCGATCAAGCGCGCCAGGTCCACGCCGCACCTCCCCGATGATCATCTCGGGTAGATGAAAGCAGACCCCACCGACACTCAGCTGTTGCGGATGAACCGGTCCAGCACCCGCACGCCGAACTGCAGCGCATCCACCGGCACCCGCTCGTCGACGCCGTGGAACAGCGAGCTGAAGTCGAGGTCGGCAGGCAGCTTCAGCGGGGCGAACCCGTAGCAGCTCATGCCCAGCCGGCTGAACGACTTGGCGTCGGTGCCCCCGGACATCATGTAGGGCAGCGCCTTGGCGCCGGGGTCCTCGGCGATCAGCGACGCGCTCATGGCATCCACGATCCGGCCTTCGAACTTGGCCTCCACCGGCGGCAGCCCGACCCACTCGCGCTCCACGTCGGGACCGAGCAACTCGGCCAGCTCCCGTTCGAACGCCTCTTCCCGCCCGGGCAGGATCCGGCAGTCCACCGCGGCCTCGGCGACCGACGGGATGACGTTGTGCTTGTACCCGGCGGTGAGCATCGTCGGGTTGGCGGTGTCGCGCAGCGTGGCGCCGACCATCCGCGACAGGTTGCCGAGCTTGGCGACGGCGCCCTCGACGTCGTCGTCCGGGAAGTCCCACCCGGTGATCTCGGTGACGCCGGCGAGGAATTCCTGCACCGAGTCGGTCAGCACCAGCGGGAACCGGTGGTTGCCGAGCTTGGCGACGGCCTCGGAAAGCCTGGTCACGGCGTTGTCGTCGTGCACCATCGACCCGTGCCCGGCCCGCGCTCGAACCCGCAGCTTCAGCCAGCGGATCCCCTTCTCAGCGCTCTGCACCAGGTAAGCGCGCACACCGTCCTTGAGCGTGACGGAGAACCCGCCGACCTCGCTGATGGCCTCGGTGCAGCCTTCGAACAGCTCGGGCCGGTGGTCGACCAGCCACTGCGCCCCGTGGAAGCTCCCGGCCTCCTCATCGGCCAGGAACGCGAAGACGATGTCACGAGGCGGAACGATGCCGTCCCGCTTGAACCGCCGAGCGATCGCGAGGCTCATGGCGACCATGTCCTTCATGTCGACCGCACCCCGCCCCCACACGTACCCGTCCTGAACGGCCCCGGAGAAGGGGTGCACGGACCACTCGGCAGGATCGGCGGGCACGACGTCCAGGTGCCCGTGCACCAGCAACCCGCCCCGCCCCGAATCGGCCCCGGGCAACCGCGCGATGACGTTGCCGCGCCCGGGATGATCCCCGGACTCGACGTAGGTGACCTCGTACCCGACCTCGCTGAGCTTGGCCGCCACGAACTCGGCGGCGGCCCGCTCCCCCACGAGCGTCTCGGGATCACCGGTGTTGGTGGTGTCGATGCGGATCAAGTCGCTGGCAAGACCGACAACCTCCTCCTCGGCCAGCCGCAACCCCGCGTCATGATCAGTACCGGACATACCGCTGTGCTCGCTCACCAGGCATTTCTATCACCCGAGCGGCTTAGAGGGGGGTGCCGTTTCACCCCGGATGACCATGGGCTAATCTATGTACACAACACAGCGGGAACGCCCCACCGAAGAGGGCGAGCCCGAGATGTCCGAGTGGCGGAATGGCAGACGCGCTAGCTTGAGGTGCTAGTGCCCGATTAAGGGCGTGGGGGTTCAAGTCCCCCCTCGGACACAAAATCGCGCGAAATTTCCCCAACACAGCGAACACTTGAACACGGTATCGCGACGGCACTTCAGCCGTCGCGATTACTGGTGTCTGCACATCTGTTCTCGCCTGGTCTGTGCTGGTCATCGGGGTGGTGGCCATGACTGAGCAGATCGTCACGGGCCTGGTGCCACCCGAAGCCACCGACCATGGCACTTCTACGCCGGTGGGAAGCGGGGAGCGCCGCAGCCTTCCTCTTCCGGTCATTGCCCGGCGCCGTGAAATGCCGGTGACCTACGGCATGGCCCGGATGGACTCCTCCGGCCGGGTCTCGGCCCGACCGGTCCTGCACACCCTGGAGTGGCCACCCGGTCAGAGCCTGACCATCCGGGTCACCTCGGGAGCGGTCGTGCTGCAACCCGACGCTGGTGGGGTCCACCGGCTGCCCGGAACACCTCTGATCACGATCCCGGCGACCGCGAGAGCTGCTTACGGCATCCACACCGGGGATTGCGTCCTCCTCGTCGCCGACCCACGGCGGGACATGCTGCTGATCGACCCCCTCACTGCTGTGGACGAGGCCCTGGAGCAGCGTCACGCCGAGCTGTGGGGCGGTGAGCCGGCATGACCGAGAACAAGATCACATCAGGAGCAAGTCCGGAGGAGATCGAGGCGGCCAAGCTGTTGCTCGGGCGTCTCGGGGTCTCGGTGGATGACCTCGTCAGCGCTCCGTCCGCGCGGCCGCTCGCTCCGACCTTCGCCGAGTACATTCCGCAGGTCTCCACCGCGGTCAGCGCCGGAACCCGCCGCGTATACGGCTCCTACTGGAATCGCATCAATGACCAGTGGGGCGACCGGCGCCTGGACGAACCGACACCGCTGGAGATAAAACGGTTCGCTGAGAAGACCCGCAGCCAGTTGGTCAAACGCCGCAACGCCCGCGGAGGACGAGGCGCTGCTGAGCACTTCATCGCCGCCATGCGCTGCCTCTACAACCACGCTGTCGCCGACGACCTGGTCAGCGACAACCCCGCCAAGAAGGTGCCCAAGCCGCGCCGCCTACCCACCACACGCCGCGGCCTGCCGGATTCCCGGCTCGAGGAGATCAACCACACCGCCGCCACCACCGGCAACGATCCCGTGCTCGACAGCCTCATCATCCGGCTCCACACCGAGACAGCCTGTCGCCGAGGCGGAGCACTGGCCCTCACACCCCCCGGGACCTCGACCCCGACAACTGCCTGATCATGCTCCACGAGAAAGGCGAAACCGTCCGCTGGCAACCGGTCTCCCCCACTCTCATGACCCACCTCCGCGAACACGCCGAACAACGTGGCGCCACGCAATCAGGCGGACAACTCCTCCGCTACACCAATGGAGCCCCGATCACCTATCGGCGTTACGACCACCTCTGGGCCAGACTCGGTGAGCAACTCCCCTGGGTCGCCACCCAGGGAATCAGTACCCACTGGCTCCGCCACACCACGCTCACCTGGGTAGAACGCAACTTCGGCCACGCCGTCGCCCGCGCTTACGCCGGCCACACCGACAACAACAGCGGCGACCACGGAAGCACCGGCATCTACACCCGAGCCGACATCCGCGAAGTCGCCGCCGCCCTCGCCGCACTCACCGGAGAACCCCACCCACTAGCCAAATAACGCCCCAACCAACCCCGGGTGAGAGGTCCAGTTCCCCACTGGACCTCTCACCCTTACCTTTTGCCCACGATCCCTCACCTCAGCTCACACGACATCCACTTGCACATCGTGTATCCCCGGTAGCTGCTCGCGATGATGCGCCACGATCCCCTGGTCCACCCAGGTCGTCGTTGTCGGTAGCCGTCTGTAGCTTGCCGACTGAGGATCAGAGGCGGGGTTTAGCCGCAGCGACAGGAAAGAAAGTGGGTGACGAGGCACGTGTCGGTGGCACTCGAGGACTTCCCCGAACATCGACGGTTCTTCCTACTCTGGCAACACGCGCTGACCCACGACCGTGCGGGGCTGAATCAATTGCTCAGCAACGCGGTGGACCGCCGGTGCCGCCTGCCTACGGGTGACCGGATCCAACCAGTGCTGACCGCGGAACTCGGTGACGATGGCCGATTCCACCTCCACATCGACGGCCACCCGCGATGTGACCCCTTCATGAGTCGTGACGAGCGCGAACAAACGAACCAAAGCGGAGTCTGGCTCCACAAACACTCGTGCCATTGGTGGACCAACGGCCACAGATTCCGTCTCCAACCACCTCAGCCGTCAGAACCCAACGATGGCTGGACTGGGAAATCTGTGGTGCTCTACGAAGTTCGTGCCCTCGGCATCACCATCGACCCTGCCGAAGTGCCAAAGCACCAACGATGCCCAACTTCCTACGGCTGGCCTGCTTATCGCACTACCGAAACAGCGCACGGTCGCCTGCGTTCCACACTGATCGATGCATTTGGTGCCACGTGCCCCACCTGCAGGACCAATCCCGCCACCGATATCGACCACGATCACTTTACGGGACTTGTCCGAGGACTATTGTGCCAGTACTGCAACAGCTGGGTCGACCGTTGCCTGCATCTATCTGGATGTCCTTTCGCGGAATACCTCACTAACCCGCCGGCCACAAGGCTCCGACTGAGATACCCCCAGAGACGCGCGCTACGCGGCGGTGAGAAAGCCAGGATCGCCCGGATCGGGATCAATCCGTACCCCACCACTGCGACTTCCCAGTACCTCTACACGCCTGAACAACTCCTCCAAGCACTTTCCCACAACCCCCGCGTTCCCGGATATTGACCGTGGATCCGTCGAGGTCCAGGGCGTGTCACCCCATCCACTCGCTTTTGACCGCGGCAGGACCGGAGGAGGCCTAAGTGACAGAAGAACACTCGCCTGATGACTGCGTGGCCGGTGAGATACCACTCCGTAGCGCCCAGGCTGACTTTTGGGCATGGCTGGCAACCGCGGCAGTGCGCACCGCACCTGCAGGGGAAGCAATCGGATCAGCCGCTGTCCTGACAGACAGAGAAGAAACCGATCGATGACCACAGAACACTCCCCGTCATGGAGTCGCGGGAACAGATGCCGAGCTACCCACCTGGCCCTTGGATTGGATAGAACACCGTTCACCCCACGACCACCTGCGCGAGAGAGCGGGACCGTCCCGGGAGTGATGGAGGATCTGTTCTGCGAGGAAGGATGGAGTCAGACCCCGACCTTCGAGGCATCCGGTGGAGGCGCGGCAACGTGCGGTGCGGCTGGCGGCCGAGCATCCCATCGATAGCCTTGATCATATTCGGTCCTGGCACACCGACCACACCTTGCCGGCAATGTGACGACTGCGGCAGTCGCAGCGCAGTCACGATCCTCACAGGCCCGGAGGGCAACACCGCCGTCGATGCCGTGGTTACGATGCTCGCCTGCCCGGGAAGGCTGGCGAACATCGACCGACCTTGGCTGACGCAGCAGCCGGTGATCCCGTTGCGGTCCTCGCCAGCCCCTGAGAGCCGGCGCCACTCGCATCCTCGATGAGCAGACCAAGGCGTACGCGCAGGTTGCGATCCTCGCCAGCCCCGGAGGGCTGGCGCCACGTCGGGCTGGCGCCACGTCGGGACGGCATGGCGACCTTCCTGCCGCCACCGCCAGTTGCGATCCTCGCCAACCCCGGAGGGCTGGCGCCACATCTGGCCGAGCTTGTGTACTTCGTTGCCCAGCGAGGTTGCGATCCTCGCCAGCCATGGAGGGCTGGCGCCACCTGCCTGATGCTCGCGTTCGTGATCGTGCGCGTCAGCGTTGCGATCCTCGCCAGCCCCGGAGGACTGGCGCCACGACGCCGACGTGGTGATCCTGGTCGACCGTCCGTCCACGACGACGTTGAACCGGCGCCTTTTGCGCCCGGCGAAGACGATCCCGGAGGGCACGTCGGCGTCTAACATCGTCCGCAGGCACACGACCTGCGCGGCAACCTGCAAATCGACGGCGCTGCCCGGCCGATAGCTCCCGGACTTGTGCTCGATCGGCACTGGTCCGTCCGGATGGAACTCGACGACGTCGCAGATCCCGTGCACGCCGAGTTCCTCGTCAACTACGGAAAGCGCGTTCCAGCACCGGATGCCGTCTCTGGACACGCTCGGCCCGCTGCGGTCGACGGCCTCGTGCGCTAGGTGCCCGCGTTGTGTCTCGGCGTTGTCCGAGAAGTAGCGGTCCAGATGGATGAGCGCGGCCTGCCGCCGGCAGTAGGCGAAGTGCTCGATCGCGGAAATAGGGACGCTCGCCCACGGCCGGTCGGCAGGCCGGTCGTCGAAACTCACGAGAGTCAGGCGATGAGTTTGCTCAGCGTGACTCCACTCGGAAGGTTGTCGTCGTCAACCGACACCGAATAGTCGGAGAAGCTGCGCGGCGATTCGGTATCGGTCACCAGCTTCGCGTCAACTCGCTCGATGAGCTTGTGTGCCGGAGCGCTTCCGAACGCGTTGTCGTGACTGAACACGTAGAGCCCGCGGGCGGTCATTGTGCCCCGGGTGGCCGACCGGTCGTGGTCGAACATCATCTCCAGCGTGCGGTAGAGCAGCTCCAGGTCGCGGGAATCAACACCGGTGCCGGTCGCGCGATTCGCGGAGTAGTACAGCTCTGCCTTGTACAGCCCGTACGGGACCGTCCACTTGCCACCGAACTCGGTGCTCTCGCCCTTGTCGATGTCTGCCTGAGTGGTCTGGGTGATCCGCGTGATCGTGTGATGCTGCGGGAAGACCGGATCGATGCTACGCGCGTTGGTCACCTGCAGCGGCCCGTAGACCTGCCCGAGTGCCTTCGTCTCGCCCGTGCTCAGCACCGCGCCGAACAGCCGAATGTCGGCGTATCGCTGGCACAGCCACGCGCGCGCGGTGTGCAGCTCGTCCTCGGTGAGACGTTTCTTCTTCGTGTCGATCTTGTTCACACTCATCGTCTCGGCCGCTTTGGTGTTCAGCGCGTGTCCGGCCTCGACGAAGATGCTGTAGCGCTCGGGGTCGTCGGCCGCGAGCGGCAGGGTGTTGCGGATTTTGCGCTTGATCGCCACGTCGGTGACCAGACCGTGCCCGGACTCGTCGTCGGTGCGCGGCCGGTTACTCATGTCCGGGTCGCCGTTGGGATTGCCATCGGTGACGTCGAACAGGAACACCATGTCGTGGCGTACCGACGGGTCGAGATGCGGTTCAACGCTCATGCGGAAGTTTGTCCTTTCCTGTCAAGGAAGATTCGGGAGTCAGGCGGCGTCGGAGTCGCCGCGCTGAGCACGGCGTTCACGACGCTGCTGCGCGTCGTGGGCGTGCTGGTGGTGGTAGCCCAGGATGAACTCGGCCTGCTGCTTGGGGTTGAGACGGCCGGGAATCTCGTCAGCCAACGCCATGACCGCGCTCAACTTCCCTTCCAGGGTGAACGCGAGACCACTCCATTTCGAGCGCCGGATCACGCCGAGCCATCCGGGGGCAAGCTTGCTGGCAGCGGTGAGAGCGGGCCGCGGGTTCGACACCGCGCCGGAGAAATGGCGGTCCTTGAACGTCGCGTTCAGCGTCTTCCGTCCGCTGCCCGACTCGCCGGCACCGTCGGGCTCGCTCCGTCTCGGGTTGCGCGAGTCGACTGAGGCGAGCTGGATCGCCTCGTACACCGCAAACGCCCGGCCCGCGACGTAAGCGGAGTCGGTGCGCTGCTCGTCGAGCCCTGGGGGCATGTCCGTGTCCTTTCGTGGATGGCGTCGCAATGCGAACCGCAGCAACGCGGCCCGGGGGCCGTCGACTCTGCCGTCGTTGGTGATGCGGTGGACCACGTGCCGCAGCACGCTCGCAGGCAAGGGCTTGCGTCGCAGCACGGCGCTGATGAGGTCCCGGTGGACGTGTTCAGGTTGACCGTTGGCGGTGTCACGAAAGTCGCGGTAGGCCTTACGGTCCTTGTCCCATCGTCCGGTGGCGCGTTCCAGCTGCCAGAGCGGATAGTGCACCGGGGCGTCGTCCCAGACTGTGGCGATCTCGTGGTCGTCGTACCAGCACGCGAGGTTGGCCATCGCCTCCGACAGCGGCATGTCGATCCAGTCGCGGATCACCACGCGAGAGGAGTTACCGCCCAACGTCACCGAGCAGAACCGGCCCTCGGCGGCCTGCGCCCGCACACTGTCCGCTACGAGCAGGGGCTGTCCCCCACGTAGCCGTTCCAGAATCCGGTTCACCGCGGCGGGATCCGGTTTCTCCGGCATGATGTTGAAGAAGTCCTTCGGCGCGTCGCCGAGAGTCCACCAGGTCATGACGCTGTCCTGCTGCGCCACACCGAGCGTATGCGGACCGGACAGCAGCTCGGTCAGCGCCGTGGTCATCGCATCGCCACAGGCCAGGCAGATCGGGGTGTGCTGAAGACCGGTGGTCAGCTGGTAGCCGAACACGCGCTCGTTCACGCTGATCAGCGCCGGGTTGTTCGCCGCACCCGGGACCAGGCGTTTTGAAAGGTTGCCGGGCACCGTCTCAGCGAGCACGCCGTTCCGACCGCACACCAGGCACAAACCGGTCGTGCCACCGGTCTTGCGGCGCGTAACCTCGGCTTCCCAGAATCGAGTCAGCGCATCGAGCGTGATGATGCGGACACCATCCACGCTGATCAGAACACCCTGCTTCGCGCCGATCTCATCCGGCCGCTGCACCTCGGCGACGCCCCCACGAGCGTAGAAATTGCGCACAACCTCAGCTTCCGGGCATTCGCCGGCGACCTCGTTCGCCCACCTGTTGATGAGATCGACGAACTGCTGGTGACAGTCCTGCACCCGCGACGGTTTCGTACTGCCGTCGCCCCAGCCCAAGACATACTGGACATCATCAGCACCCATCTGCGGCGCCACTCCGACCGTGCGGGTCACCGCCGGCGTCAAGTGTCGCTGCCCCCGGCGCTTCCTCGCCTGGTCCACATCACGGCATTCATCAAGCCGGGGCTTGTTGCCCGTGCTCGACAACGCCAGCTCCCACGAGAACTCACGTTCGCGATGAAACGGCTTGCTCGTGCTGTGCTCCCGCGTGTATTCGACCAACCGCTGAACCAGCATCACGCACCCGCCACAACGTTGGCCGCGATCCCGTCACGCGGAATGTGCAGCCACCCGTCATCGAGCCGAGCCGTGAACCACGTGAACGACACCGAGCCCTCGTCGTGCTGCACGCCGTGCAACATGATGCCCAGGTCCTCAGTCACTCGCGGAAGCTCCTCGTCCCGCACCGAAAGACTATTGACCGGCCCGAAATGTGCGCTGAACTCACGCGTTCCCAGATACGGCTGGTGAAAACACTGACCACGTTCTACTCGACGCCGAAACTGATCGCGGTAGGCCGCCTCCGCCTTCGTCGCATGCTCACGCAGCTCGACGTGCGCGTAAATGCGGTACGCGACATCACGAAGACACACCGAGTTGCGCTGCGTCCGATGCTCGACAGTCTTCACCGTCCGGCCCCGCAACGCCGCATCATCCACCGAGGCGAGATCAGTCGTCTCGTTACGCCGCTGCGTGAACTGGCGAATCGGCTTGAGCACCTCAATCGCAACCGGCCGCCACGAAAACTCCGGCTTCCAAAAAATCGCCTCCAACACACCGATGGCCGCCGTCGGCGTCATAACCGGGTAACTGACCCGCTCCACCTTCAACTCCGGACGCGTAAACAACGCCCCCCGCCCCCATACCTCCACACTCACGGGCCTAGCCCCGCTAGCGGAGACCGGAAGGTCTGTGACCACCACACCTCCTAGATCCAAACGACGCGCGACAGTAGACACGCAAGCACCGACAAATTCCCGGCGATCACCCCAGCTCGCCCACCACGCAGACCAAATACGCCCGAATGGAGCAGCCACAGATGAGCGACAGACGGTTTCCTCCCGTTTGCCCGCACCACTCGGACTAGCCGTACCCGTCAACCTCAGCGACACGACACGGAGCCTGGTCGACGTTGACGGCGAGGGAACTACACCCAGCCACCAGAAGCGCTCCTCATTGATCTGCCGCACCTTGCGGTCCCGCGAGCCCCGAACGCTGGCACCACAACTCCCACAGCGGGGCAGGAGCAGCCGACCGGGACAGGGCGATCCTCGCCAACCACGGAGGGCTGACGCCACGACGAGGCCCAGTTCGACGTCGCACGCGCGATCATGTTGCGATCCTCGCCAGCCCCGGAGGGCTGGCGCCACCCATGGACCCACGCTGGCGGACACGTCAAGGTCGGTGTTGCGATCCTCGCCGGCCCCGGAGGGCTGGCGCCACCTGTTGCTGTCGTTCGTGATTCAGATCCTGACCCCGCAGTTGCGATCCTCGCCAGCCCTGGAGGGCTGGCGCCACCGGTTCCGCCACCGTCTTGTCCATCTCCTCGGCCGTGTTGCGATCCTCCGCTGCCGCCGCCAGCTCCGCCGCGGACCTGCGCACCGCCTCCGGCAGCTGCTCGGACGGGACTTCGCGCACCGTCGGCTCGATACCGGTG
>NZ_JBEOVY010000279.1:0-10646 GCF_040295745.1 Saccharopolyspora sp. NPDC002686 | reverse complement strand
CACCGGGTGCAGCCCGGCGATCTGGGCCTCACCTTCCGGCGTCGCGCCCATAGTGCTGCGGAACGCCGGGGTGTCCACCGCGCCGGCGGCGATGGAGTTGACGCGGACGCCCTGCGCCGCGGTCTCCAGCGCGACCGACTTCGTCAGCCCGACGATGCCGTGCTTCGCCGCCGCGTAGGGCGAAACGCTGCCCATGCCCACCACCCCGAGGTTCGAGGCGTTGTTCAGGATCGCCCCGCCACCCGAGGCGAGGATGGCCGGGACCTGGTGCTTCAGACCGAAGTAGACACTGCTCAGGTTGACCTCGATCTCCTCGTGCCAGCCGGACGCGGCGATGTCCTGCACCGCGCCGAACGCGGTCACCGCACCGGCGTTGTTGAACGCGCCGTCGAGCCGGCCGAATTCGTCCACCGCCGCGCGCACCAGCGCCGCGACCTCGCTCTCCACCGTCACGTTGGTGGGCACGAACAGCGCGCGGCCGCCCGTCGCGCGGATGTCGGCCGCCAGCTCCTCGCCGACGTCCTTGCTGCGGGCCCCCAGGACCACTGCCGCACCTTCGGCGGCCAGCCGCCGGCTCGTGGCCTCGCCGATACCGGAGGTCGCACCGGTCACCAGGACCACTTTGGACTCGAAACGCGCCGTGTTCATCTCTTCCTCGAAATGCTCGTCGTCATCGGACGAACCCGATCCTGTCGGCGAAACCCCTTCGAAGCTGGCGGTATTCGGCCATCACGCTCCAACCCGGTCCGCTCCGACGCGCACCGGCATGTCGGTCAACGACACACCGACACCTGTGGACAGGTCGACCCCGCTGTGGACAACTTCCGCAATTTCAATGGAAATCGGACCTCTGATTTCCATTGAAATTGCGTTCCCCGGCACCGTGGGACCGCGCAGAGTTGGGATCTGATGGCGGTGCCGGGAGATGAGCAGTTGTCACTGGGAGGTCCAGGGGGAGCGGACTCCGGTGAGGTCGGTTGAGATCTGCCAGAGGCGGTCGGCGCTTTCGCGGTCGAGCGCGTGGGCTCGGACTCCTCCCTCGTCCATCGTCCCGGCTGGGTCGGCGAGTGGTGCGATGTCGCAGTCCTCGCAGTACAACCCTCCGCGGTCGGTCAGCTTCGGCGAAGTGGCGGCCCACAATCCCGTCGCGGCTCCTTGGCCCGGCGTCTTGAATCCGCGGCCGACGACGTTGCCATCGGCGTCGATCCACCCGAACTCGATCTGCTCGGCCCGGGTCAGATCCCGTTGCAGCTCGGTGAGGATCGGCCCCGGGTGCAGGGCGAACGCCCGGACCCCGTCGGACCGGCCGAGCTCGTCCAGCCGCACGGCCGACAGCACGTTGGCGGTCTTGGACTGGCCGTAGGCCTCCCACTTGTCGTAGCCGCGCTCGAAGTGCGGGTCGTGCCAGCGGATGTCGGACAGGTGGTGGCCGGCGGAGGAGTAGCTGACCACCCGCGCGCCGCCGCGCAGGAGCAGCGGAGCGAGCAGGTTCAGCAGGGCGAAGTGGCCGAGGTGGTTGATCGCGAAATGGCTCTCCCAACCGGGTCCGACCCGGCGCTCCGGGCTCGCCATCACCCCCGCGGCGGCGATCACGAAGTCCAGCTTCGCCTCGCTGCCGAGCACGTGCTGGCAAGCCCGGTGAACGCTGGCGAGGTCGGCGAGGTCCATCGGGACGACCGAACCCCCGATGCCGGCCAGCCGGTCCCGGGCGAGCTGCGGTCGCCGGGCCGGGACGATGACGCGGGCCCCTGCCTCGACCAGGGCCCGCGTGGTTTCCAGCCCCAGTCCGGAGTACCCGCCCGTCACCAGAGCCGTCCTCCCGCGGAGGTCGATGCCCGCCATCACCTGTGCTGCCGTGGAGTCGGCGGAGAAGCCCGATCCCATCGGTGTCTGCTGAACGTGTTCCACGCCGAGAACGCTAGGATCTAGAGCGCACTCTAGGTCAAATCGTCGAGGTGGGCCCATGACTTCCGCGCCGAACGAGGCCTTCACCATCGGGCAGGTCGCCGAGCGCACCGGGATGAGCGTGCACGCGCTGCGGTACTACGAGCGGGAGGACCTGCTCATCGGTCCGGTGCGGCGAACCACCGGCGGGCGGCGGGTCTACACCGAGGTCGACGTGGACTGGCTGCAGATCTGCGTCAAGCTCCGGGAGTCCGGGATGCCGCTGGCCGACCTGAAGCGGTTCGCCGAACTCGTCCGCCAGGGGCCCGGCAACGAGGAGCGGCGGCTGGAACTCCTGGACGCCCACCGCGAGCGCGTCGAGGCGCAGATCAGCGCGCTCGAGGAGTGCCGATCGCTGATCCGGTGGAAGGTCGGCGTCTACACCGAACACCTGCGATCCGGTGCGGCCGAAGGGCTCTGGGATCCGGCGAACCGCGGCTGAACCCGCGGGCCTCCCGGGCGGAAGGCCCGCGGTCCGATCAGCTCGACCCGGTGTCGGACACCCGGAAGTCGCGGAACTGGGCGTGCACGTCCCGGCTCGGACCCCAGGACGTGTCGTGGCCGCCGAAGAAGGTGGAGAAGAAAACGCCTGAGAACGGGATGTCGGCGATCTCGCGGATGCCCTGCTCGCTGAGCACCTGCTGGCCGTCGTACCAGACGGTGATGGTGCCGCTGGTGCGGTCCACCGACTGCTCCACGGTGTGCCACTGGTCGTCGGCCTGCCAGTTCCACGCGCCCAGGCCGACGTCCTCGCCGTAGCCGTCGCCCATCGACGGGTCGTAGACGTAGACCGTGGCCTTCGGCTCGTCGCTGCGGATCCGCCACATGTACCGGGTCGACCACGCCTTGCCGTGCTCGCCGCCGCTGGCCTGCCCGGGCGGACCGCCGTAGAGGCCCGGCAGCTTCCCGCCGCGCCGGCCGAAGTCCCAGTCGGCGGGGAACCGCACCTGGTAGCTCAGGTGCAGCACCGGTGCGTCGGCCAGGTCGTCGCGGCCGATCGAGCGGAAGTCGGTGTAGAACTGGCCGCCGCCCTCGCTCGGGCAGTCGCCGCACGACGGCGCGGAGGAGCCCTTGCCGTAGAACACGTCGAGCGCGTCGTCCTGCGGGGTCATCCGGTCGTACCCGAAGGTGCCCTCGTCGACGACTCCCCACTGCTGCTTCCACGAATCACCGGGGAAGTCGGCGAATCCACCGCTCCAGGACTCGGCGGCGGGGGAGGCCCCGCCCGGGGCCGCGGACAGCGCCAGCAGTGCCGCCAACGCGATTCCCGTCAACCCGGTCAAGCGTCGTTTGCCCACGTCGTACACCTCGCATCTGGCTGTGCTGCGATGTGGACCGGGCGGCGGTGCGGTCTCGCCGGGGGACAGCGCCCCGGCGAAGTCCCAGGACACACCAGGGCCGGGTGATCGGTCAACCGCCGTTGAGGGCTTTCCGCACTCGGTTTGCGCAGCGGTGCCGGTCGTGCTTCGCGGTCGCATGCCGGACAGGATGAAAAGGGCTCATTCCGAGCCGAACTCGGCTTCCCGGGCCACATCCACCTTGACCCGCTGATCGGGCGATCTGCGCTGGGCCGTTCGGGTGCAGTCCGATGGGCCGTCGGGGTCAAGGCGTGAGCTGTGCGCCACAACTTCGCGCAAAGTCCGGTTCATTCACTATCGGATGATCTTAGTTCGATACAGTGCGTGCACATCGGGGACGAGCGAGCGCGCCGAACCAGCGGACGTGCGCCCGCCGCGACCGGTCGCGCACGGAGGGGACCCGGAGCAGGCCGCTGATCCAGCAGCAGCTCCCGGCAGCGCGTCGGTCGTCGGTGGCCGGGCACCGCGCTTCGGCGTGGACGGATGGTTTCCGCACTGGCCAGAACAATTGAGAGTGCGTGGAAGTGACAACCCAGAACGAGTCTTTGGCACCTCTGGAAAGACCGCGAAAGCGCGCCGGTCGGCAGGAGAAGAACTCGATCCGGTCGCGGCTGACGTGGTCGGTCGTCATCCCCTGGATCGTCGTGGTCATCCTCTGGGCGGTCAGTTGCGCTGCATTCGCGTCCGAGGCCATCTACACCCAGATGGTCGCGACCAGCGTCCGGCAGATGTCGCTGCCCGCGATGTCGGCGCTGGAGGAGGTGAAGAAGGAGCGCCTGCTCACCTTCGAGGTCGTCGACCAGCGGGGCGTGGACCAGGCGGGACTGCTCGACCAGCAGCGCAAGACCGACCAGGCCATCGACGCGATGAACCGGGCCGCCGCTGGGCTGATCGATTCGGCGCCGGAGGAGATCCAGCGCTCGCTGACCGACCTGACCGCCTACTTCGACCGGATGGACGGCATCCGCACGCGGGTGGCCTCCGGGCAGATCTCCAACGACGAGGTCAGCGACTTCTACGACGGCCTGTTCGACTCCGCCACCAAGCTGGCCGACGTCCAGGCGAAGCTCACCCTCGACCCGGAGACCCGGCAGGGCGCGATCGCCGCGACCGACCTGCTCCGCGCGGCGGACATGTTCGCCCGTGAAACGTCCCTGGTCGGTACCGCGCTCGACACCGGGCAGCTGCCCGCGGACCAGCACCGGCGCCTGTCGCGCTACATCGACGCGTACCGCAGCACGGTGGAGCAGAACGTCTCGAGCATGCACCCCGTCGTCCGCACCCGGTACGAGAAGCTGGTGGCCAGCCCGGCCTGGCAGCAGCTGACCGGGGTCGAGGACCGGTTCGTCGGCAGCGGCGGGTTCACCAGCGGGGACGACGCGCCGGTGCAGCTCGACGAGTGGCGCCGGCTCTCCGACGAGGTCGGCACCGAGCTCTCCGGCCTGGTGGTCGCGCAGGCCGACGAGGTCTCGGCGGAAGCGGTCGACCGCGGCAGCGATGCACTGTGGACGGTGCTGTGGGGCAGCTTGGCCGCGCTGGTCGTCGCGCTCGTGTCCTTCATCTACGCCCGCCGCGTCTACCGCTCGGTGGTCGACGAGGCGCTGCTGACCCGGCTGCAGGGCCTGCGCACCGAATCGCTGGTGATGGCCAACAAGCTGCCCGAGGTGGTGCGGCGACTGCGCGACGGCGAGGCCGTCGACGTCAAGGCCGAGATGGCCGCGCTGGAGCACTTCGGCAACGACGAGGTCGGCCAGGTGGCGCAAGCCATCCAGCTGTTCCAGCGGCAGGCGATGGACGCCGCGGTCGGCGAGACCCGGGCCCGGCAGGGCGCGCGCGTGGTGTTCGTCGGCATGGCGCACCGGATCCAGCGGCTGCTGCGGCAGATGCACGGCACCATCGACCAGCTGGAGAAGAACGAGGAGAGCTCCGCGCAGCTGGCCAAGCTGTTCGAGCTCGACAACTCCACCACCCGCGCCCGGCGCACGGTGGAGAACCTGCTGGTGCTCGGTGACCAGCAGCCGGGCCGCCGGTGGAGCCGCCCGGTCGCGCTGATCGACGTGGTGCGCTCGTCGATCTCCGAGATCGACCAGTACTCGCGGGTGGTCGTCGGGCACGTGCCGAAGATGATGGTGCACGGCGCCGCCGTCGGCGACACCATCCACCTGATCTCCGAGCTGATCGACAACGCCACCGCGTTCTCGCCGCCGAACACCCAGGTGCAGGTGGACGCCAAGGAGGTCGCGCGCGGTGTCGCCATCGACATCGCCGACCAGGGCCTGGGCATGGACGAGGAGACCCGCGGCCGGGCCAACGCGATGATGTCCGCGCCGCCGGAGTTCGACCGGCTGGTGCTGGAGAGCAACAAGGCCGAGCAGCTGGGCCTGTTCACCGCGGCGCGGCTGGCGCACCGCCGCGACATCGCCGTCGAGTTCGGCGTCTCGGCCTACGGCGGAACCCGGGCCACGGTGCTGATCCCGGACCGCCTGCTGGACGCCGACACCTCGGTGACCTCGAGCAACGGCAGCGGGCCGCTGACCCTGCCGCCGAACCAGGCGGTCCGGAGTGGCGTGGGACACGAGCTCCCGGCGGTGCCCAAGCCGCGCGAGTTGAGCTGGAATGGGGTCATGACCGACGAGCCCGACACGCCGGCCCCGAAGCCGGTCGACACGACCTACGAGTGGCCGCAGTCGGACCCGGCACCCGCGCCAGAGCCGCCCCCGGCCGCGCCGCCGCAGGTGGAGCAGGCGGCGCAGCCCGAGGAGCAGAAGCCGAAGAGCAGCCGGCCGCCGCTGCCCAAGCGGGTCCCGCAGCGCAACCTCGCGGACGGCCTGCGCGATGATCCAGATCAGGAAGATCAGGACGTCGTCGCCACGCCCAGCAAGCTGGCCGGGTTCCGACGGGCGTTCCGCGGCGGATTCGGCGACGAGCCGGCCGACCGCTCCTGAGAGACCAGACGAGAAGCAAGTGTGTGTGAGGTGGCCATGACCGAAACAGCGTCGAAACTGAGTTGGCTGCTGGACGACTTCGTGCAGGGCGTGCACGGTGCCGACCACGCAGTCGTGCTGTCCAACGACGGCCTGGTGATCGCCAAGTCGGTCGACCTGGACCGCGACTCCGCCGACAAGCTGGCAGCCGCGGCGTCGAGCATGCGCAGCATCGGCAAGGGCGTCAGCAAGGACTTCGGTCGCGGGCAGGTAGCGCAGACCCACGTCGAGATGGAGCACGGCTTCCTGTTCGTCTCCGCTGCCGGCAGCGGGGCGTGCTTGGCGGTGCTGTGCTCGTCCGACGCCGACATCGAGCTCGTGGCGTACGAGATGGGACGGCTCATCACCCGCGTCGGCAGCTTCCTGTCGGCCGCCCCCAGGGAAACGCGCGAAAGGACCTGACGGTGGACGAGGCGTGGTACGACGACGAGGCGGGCCCGATCGTCCGTCCTTACACGATCACGCGCGGTCGCACGCCGACCGGGAGAACGCGGCTCGACACGGCCAGCCAGGTGCTGACGGTCGAGCCGCGCCCGGAGCCGCTGCGGCTGGAGCTCACCCCGGAACACGGCTGGATCCTGGACGCGTGCACGCGCCCGGTGTCGCTGGCCGAGCTCGCCGTGCTGCTGGGGCAGCCGGTGGGCGTGGTCCGGGTCCTGTGCAGCGACCTGCTGGACCACGGCGCCGTCTTCGTGCGCTCGCCTCGTACCGAAGTCAGCCGAGAGATCTTGGAGCAGGTGTACCGTGGCCTTAGCAGACTCTAGTCTGGTCGAAAGTCGTTCCGTCCCAGGCGGATCCGGGGCCGAGTCGGCGCCGATCCCGGTGAAGCTGGTCATCGCGGGCGGGTTCGGTGCGGGCAAGACCACGCTGGTCGGCGCGGTCAGCGAGATCCCGCCGCTGACCACCGAAGAGGAGATGACGGTCGTCAGCGAGGGCGTGGACGACGTCACCGGTGTCGAGCGCAAGACGACCACGACGGTGGCGCTGGACTTCGGGCGCATCACGATCTCCGAGCAGATCGTGCTGTACCTGTTCGGCGCGCCCGGGCAGGACCGGTTCTGGCCGCTGTGGAACGACTTGGCGCTGGGTGCGGCCGGTGCCGTGGTCCTGGTCGACACCCGCAAGCTGGAGGACGGGTTCGCCTCCATCGACTTCTTCGAACGGCGCGACATCCCGTTCGTGGTGGCCGTCAACGTCTTCGACGACGCCTACCACTACGAGCCGGAGGAGCTGCGCGAGGCGCTGACCATCTCGCCGGACGTGCCGATCGTGATGTGCGATGCGCGGGACCGGGAGCTGGCCAAGACGACGCTGCTCACCCTGGTGAAGCGGGCGATCGACAAGCTTCCGTCCACATAGGACTCGCGAGAGCGGGGAGGGGCGCCTGGAACGGGATTCCAGGCGCCCCTCGTCGCGTCGGGGATCAGGGCTCGATCGGCTCGGTGCGGCAGCGGAAGTGCCGCAGCACCTCCGGGTTGTGGGTCAGGCGGTAGCCCGGAACCTGCTCGGGGTTCTTGGCGATCTCGCCCAGGACGTCGGCGACGTACTCCATGTGGCTGCGGTCGTAGACGCGGCGCGGTAGCGCCAACCGGACCAGCTCGAACGGCGGCGGGGTGACCAGCTCGTTGTTCTCGTCGAACTCGCCGAGGAACAGCGCCCCGCCCGCGGCCCGGATGCCGCCTTCCCGGTACAGCGCGCAGGTGAGCGCGTGGTCGGGCAGGTGGTGCGGCTGCAGGTGCGGCAGCAGCGCACCGGCGTTGACGTAGACCGCGTGCAGCCCGGTCGGGCGGACCGTCTCCACGCCCGCGGCCTGCAGCCGGTTGGCCAGGAACCCGGCTTCGTGCTCCCGGTCGGCCAGGTAGTGGGGGTCCAGCACTTCGCGCAGGCCCTGCGCGAGCTGCTCCAGGGTGTGTCCGGTCAGGCCGCCGTAGGTGCGGAAACCCTCGGTGGCGATGACGTCGACCTCGCAGCGGTCGGCCAGCTCGGAATCGTGCACCGCGATGAACGCGCCCTCGTGCGAGAGCCCGTCCTTCTTGAGGCTGGCGACCACGGCGTCGCCGAACTCGAACGCCTTGCGCGCCACCTCGCGCGGGCTCCAGTCCTGGTAGCCGGGCTCCCGCCGGGTGACCAGCCAGGCGTTCTCGGCGAACCGCGCGGCGTCGAGCACCAGCGGCACGCGGTGCTCGGTGGCCACCGCGCGGATCTCGGCGAGGTTGGCCATCGACACCGGCTGGCCGCCACCGCCGTTGTTGGTGATGGTGACGACGATCTGCTTGACCCGGGAGCCGTCCGGCCCGGCGAGGACGGCCTTGACTGCCTCGACGTCGATGTTGCCCTTGAACGGTGCGTCGCCGGCCATGTCGAACAGCTCGGGGCTGGGCAGGTCCCGGGCCTCGGCGCCGATGCGCTCGACGTTGGCCCGGGTGGTGTCGAAGTGCATGTTGCTGAGGCTGATGTCGCCCGGCCCGATCAGCGCGCCGAACAGCACCCGCTCGGCGGCCCGGCCCTGGTGCACGGGCAGGACGTGCTCGTGCGGCACGACGTCGCGGACGGCGTCGCGGAACCGGAACCAGGAGTCGGCGCCGGCGTACCGCTCGTCGGCCCGCTGCGCCCACGCCTGCTGGTCGGTCGACACCGCGCCGGTCCCGGAGTCCGACAGCAGGTCGATGCTGACCTTGTCGCCCCGGATGTTGAACGGGTTGTGGCCGGCGCGGTCCAGCTCGGCGATGCGCTCCTCCCGGGTGGTGATCGGGATGGGGCGCACGACGGCGGACACGAAGGGCCGGAGATGCGGCATGCGGGGTGCTCCCTACGGTTCTCTGACGGGTTGACCGGGCGGGGTGCCCGGCGGCTCGGGGGTTCGCCTAGTTCTGGACGGTTCCGCCGTAGGCCTCGGACGAGAGGTACAGCGAGGTCCCGGTTTGGTTCGGACTGAGCCGCAGCGAGATGTGCGCGAGCAGTCCGGCCTGGGCGTCCAGCGGGCGATCGGTGAGCGCGGTGAGGGACCCGTCCAGCGCCGCGGGGTCGAGGTGGAGGCGCTGCAGGTGCTGGGCGACCCGGTCGCGGGCCACCCCGTCGTGCGGGACGTAGTCGCGGATCGGCAGGTAGAGGCTGTAGTTGCTGGGCTTGTCCAGGTCGCCTGAGACGAAGGAGTAGCTCGACATCAGCGGCCGCCGGTCGAAGACCTCGGTGCCCGGGGCCAGCACCGAGCAGAATTCGCGGACCGCGCTGGGGTCGATGCCGGGCACCGCGCTGGCGGCGAGCTCGGCGTCGGCGGCCCGGGCGTTGAGCTGCCGCACGTAGAGCTTGACCCGCGCCTGCTCGCTGTGCTCGAGGTCGATGGCGAAGAACGTCGGCAGGTCCAGCCCTTCGCGGCGGAGGGCGTGGTTGGTGACCAGGTCGAACGCGTTCGGCATGCCCAGCCGGTCGAAGGCCTCGGCGACGACCTCCGGTGCAGCGTCCTCGCCGTGCATGTCGGTGTTGAAGTAGAGCTTGAACGACGGGTTGCCGCGGGTGTCGAAGATCAGCGAGAACGCCCAGGAGAACCAGCTCTGGGGCTGTTCGGAGGTGAAGAGGTCCTGCACGGCTTCCAGGCGTTCCAGGGCCAGGTCGTGGCGTTCGGCCAGTTCCGCGACGAGGTCCTTGGACGCTTGCAGGTTGGCCACCGGGCTGGGGTTCTCGGCCAGCCGCTCGAGGTGGATACGCAGGTGCCGGGCGCCGTTGCTCTCGAACTGGACGGAGTACTCCACCGGGCTCGCGTCGTCGGCGACGCCGGAGGGCCACAGCGGCGGTTCGGACAGCGAGCGATTGGCGACCGGTCCGAGCATTTCGCCGACGAGGTGCGGAGGCGTGCTCTTGTCTATGCCGATGACGTCGCAGAGGTTCTGCAACTGCTTTTTCGTTAACTCGCCCAGCGTTCTCTCGGCAGGACTCATGGAAACCCCGATCCATGTGACTCGAATCCGTGGCATGCCCCTCGCACAGCCTGAGGCGCGGTCACGCTAATACGTGCGTTCCGGACATGCCAGGTCCACTGGCGTGATCTTCGGCATCTCTTACTTTTGCCGGTGCACAGCGCAGGTCAAGTGCGTCATGCGGGCACCATTGGACAGTGCGGATGAGATCGATTCGTGATGGAACGGTGATTCCGATTCGGAATTCGGTTTGTTACAGGTTCGGCGTTGTTCGCAATCGGGTGAACCGCATCGGAATCCTGCCCGATTCGGTCGTGCTCGGAGTTCACGTCGACTTGTCGGGCGGGGGCTCCGGGATTCATCGTTCGTTCGAGGACGTCGTGGTGTCCCGGGTGGACCGATCGACCCGGGCGATCGGTCCACAGCGGCCGGGTCAGCGCCCCACG
>NZ_JBEOVY010000278.1:0-10676 GCF_040295745.1 Saccharopolyspora sp. NPDC002686 | reverse complement strand
CTCGGTGTATGCGGCGACCCGGTCGCCGACTACGGCCGAGCTGTTCCAGGTGCTTCGCGGCGCGGCTCACCGCGTCGTCGAGTTCGCGATACGTGGATCGACGGTCATGGCGGGGCCTCTCCTTCAGCGTGAGCGGCGAGCAGAGGGAACGTCGTGCAGGGGCGGGCCGGCGATCACGGTGTTGTGGATGGTGCCGATTCCCTGCACGGTCATGCGGACGGTGTCGCCGATGCGCAGTGGCGGTGGTTGCCGGTCGCCGCGCCATCCCCACAGCTCAGCGAGGCAGCCACCGCCGCACGTGCCGGAGCCGAGCACGTCACCAGGCCGGACCCAGGTGCCGCGGCTGGCGTAGGCGATCAGCTCGGCGAAACTCCAGGCCATGTTCGCCAGGGTGTCGCCGCCGATGCGGGTGTCGTTGACGAAGACCTCCATGGCGAGGTCGTACCGGCCGCCGCTCTCGTAGCCGGCCAGCTCGTCCGGGGTGACCAGCACGGGGCCGAGAGTGGTGGCGGTGTCCTTGCCCTTGGCCGGGCCGAGGCCGACGCGCATCTCCCGGCTCTGCAGGTCGCGGGCCGACCAGTCGTTGAGGATGGTGAACCCGGCGATGTGGTCGGCGGCTTCGGCCACGGACAGGTTGAAGCCCGCGGTGCCGATCACGACCGCGACTTCGAGTTCGAAGTCCAGCACTTCGCACCCGGGCGGCATCGGGACCGGTGCGCCGGAGCCGATCGCCGCGTGCGGGTTGGTGAAGTAGAAAGCGGGTGCTTCGTACCAGGCGTCCGGGACCTCGCTGTTCCCGGTGATCGCGCGGAGCGAGCCGGCCGTGTGCTGTTCGAAGGTGATGAAGTCGCGGATGCTGGCGATCGGCGCCGGGACGGCGATCGACGCGGTCTCGTCCCACGGCAACCGCCGGCCGGCCGCCGCCGGATTCCTGGTCGTGAGCACCTCGAAGACGTCGGCGGTCTCGTCGAGCAGATCGATGCGGTCACCGTCGACGACGCCGAAGCGCCGCACACCGTCGACGAGCAGGGAACCGATTCTCATGCAGCGTCCTCGTCGAAGATCGCCACCGCGCGGGTCCATCCTGCGGAAGCTCGATGGATCTTGACCGGGAAGCAGGCGACCTGGAACCCGGTGGCGGGGAGGTTCTCCAGGTTGTGCAGCTTCTCGATGTGGCAGTAGCCGATCTCGCGGCCGGCTCGGTGGCCCTCCCAGATGATGGAGGCGTCGCGGTCTCGGGCGTAGCGTTCGGCGGTGAACCGGAACGGGGCGTCCCAGCTCCAGGCGTCGGTGCCGGTCACCCGCACCCCTTGTTCGAGCAGGTGCAGGGTGGCGGCGCGGCCGACTCCGCAGCCGGAGCTGACGTAGTCGTCCTGGCCGTAGCGGGTGCCGGCGCGGGTGTTGACCAGCACGATGTCGAGCGGGCGCAGCTGGTGGCCGATCCGGTCGAGCTCGGTGTCGATGTCGGCGGGGGTGACGACGTGGCCGTCGGGGAGGTGGCGGAAGTCCAGCTTGACCCCGGGCTGGAAGCACCAGTGCAGGGGGACCTCGTCGATCGTGATGGCCCGGTGTCCTCCGTCCATGGTGGACGCGTAGTGGTAGGGGGCGTCGAGGTGGGTTCCGGTGTGGGTGGTGGCCTCGATCCGCTCGATCGCCCAGCCCTCGCCGTCGGGCAGGTCCTCGGCCGTCGCGCCCGGGAAGAAGCGGAGCATGTCCGGGACCGACTGCTGGTGGTCGAGGTAGGTGATCGAGGGCCTGTGGCCGGGTGGATCGGAGGCGATCCCGCCCTGTAGCGGGACCGAGATGTCTACGAGTTGTCGCATGGGCGACTCCTTCCGGGCTCCCGGGCGGGCCAGCGCGGGTTTGCGTCGGTGCGCATCTTCATCGCGGGATGACGGGGACGAGCAGGTGGGAGGCGTGGTCACCGCCGAGGTGGATGGTGGCGGTGGTCGCCGGGCGGCGGAGATCGGGGTGGTCGTGGGTCATGAAGCCGAGGTCGCTGTCCCCGGTGACCAATTCGAGGCGCAGCCGCTCGCCCGGGGCGAGGGTGATGCTGGTGGGCCAGATCTCGACCTCGAGCAGGGTCGGCTCGCCGTGCACGAGGGGGATCTCGCGGGTGTGGGTGTGCCACGGCCGGTGCGGCAGGGACCGTCCGGGGTCGGTCTCGCGGTGTGAAGCCCTGAGCCAGCCCATCGTCATCGGAACCGGGTCGCCCTGGGGGCCGACACCCGGGATCGGCTCGCCGTCGGCGCCGATGTGCTGCACCCGCGCGAAGACGTCGAGGTCGTCCTGCTCGGCGCTGAGCCACAGGCGCAGCGCCACCGGACCGGTCAGCTCGAGCGGCTCGGACACCGGCGCGGTCTCGAAGCTGGCGGGGTAGGCCACCGTCGCGGCGTCTGCGGGCGGCTCCCAGTCGAGAACGCCGTCGCCGAGGTGGAGCTCGCGCCACTGCGTCTGCGGAAGCGGGAAGTCCATGGCGTCGCGCCAGTCGACCTCGCGGCCGCGCCGGATCGCCAGTCGCACCGGGGCCACGCCGTCCATGCGGTCGGGCTGGTCCTTGAGGAAGCGGTCGAGGAAGCGCAGCTGCAGATCCAGCGCCCACTCGGCGTAGTAGGGATCGATGTGGGTGCCGGTGTGCACCACGAGCCACTTGTCCCGCGACGCCGCGCGGGCCCAGCCTTCGATGTTGCCGCGCAGGTGCACGTGCAGAGCGCCCCAGTTGCCGGCCGACAGCACCGGCACCGTGACGCGGTCGAGATCGACGATGCGCGCGTGGTGGTAGTCGTCGAGCACGGGACGCTGCGGGAGCACCTCGCGCCAGTCGTCGCCGTCACTGCCGTTGCGCTGGGGAGTGATCTGGCGGTTCCACCAGAACTCGACGAACCCGTGGGCGTACAGGCCGCCCTGGTAGATGAAGTCGCGGTAGAAGTCGTTCGCGCCTTCCCAGGCCACGATCGCGGCGAGGTGCGGTGGCTGAAGCTCCGCCACCCGCCAGCCCATGATCGCAAGCCAGGAGATGCCGCTGGAGGCCACCTTGCCGTTGGACCACGGCTGTTCGGCCGCCCATTCGACGACGTCGTAGAAGTCCTCGGAATCACCTGGGCCCATCAGGTCCATCCGGCCGGGTGACTTGCCGGTGCCCCGGGTGTCGGCGCGCAGTACCGCGTAGCCGCGGGCCGTCCACCACTCGGGGTCCGGGGTTTCCCAGACCATGTGCTCGTTCTGCGGCACGAGCTCGTAGAGCGGGTAGCGGTCCGGCCAGTGCACGTCCTTGCCGTACGGGCTGATCGACGCCAACACGGGAAAGGCGCCGTCGTCGTCGGGCAGGAACACGTCAGCCAGGATCGGCGAGCCGGTGCGGGTGGGGACCTCGATGTCCCGTTCGATGCGCATCTCAGTACTCCTGTCGGTGGGCAGGCGGGCCGGGTTCGGGGCCGCCGCGCCGGCGACCACGTCGTCCGTGTCGCGGGCATCCGACGCCACCGTTAACGCCAGTCCACTTGCGTCAGGAGTATGTCCACTCGACCGCGCTAAAGCAAGAGGACTTGTATTAGGATCGGGTCCTGTGAGTGATGTTGACGTCCGGCGACGGCCTGGTGGACGGTCGGCGCGCGTGCGCGCTGCTGTCATCGAGGCCACCAACCAGCTCCTGCAGGACCAGGGCCTGACCAGCCTGACGGTGTCCGAGGTAGCCCGGCGCGCGCAGGTGAACGAGACGTCGATCTACCGACGGTGGGGCACCCGCGAGAACCTCATCATCGACGCCCTGCTCGCCGACGCGGCCGAACAGCTCCCAGTGCCCGACAGCGGGACTCTTCGGGGCGATCTGATCGCTTACTCAACCGCGCTCGCGAGATACTTGACCTCGCCCGCCGGCAACGCTCTCGACCGAGCGCTGGCCTCGGCCGGCGACGACCCGGCCACCCGGCGACTGCGCGACCAGTACTGGGACGCCCGCTACGCCCAATCCGGCCAGATCGCCACGCGGGCGATCGAACGCGGAGAGCTACCCGACACCACCGACCCCCGCTTCGTGCTCGAGATGCTCGTCGCGCCACTGCACTTCAGGATCGTGCTCACCCGCGAGCCGCTCGAACCGGACATGCCCGCCCGCATCGTCGACGCCCTCCTCCAAGGGCTCGTCACGGCCGTCGACCCTCGCAACCGCGACGGCTGAACAACGCACCGGCACCCGCCCGACGGCCACCGCAACGAGAAGCCTGTAAGGCTGGCTAGCGAAGCCGCTGGGCAAGCCATATCCGCCCGTATTTCCCCGAGTACTACGGGGACCCCAACCCGGCGGCACCCACCCGCGCCGACACCGCCCCGGATCAGAGCCCGAACGATCGAGCCACTCGCCGGACCAGGTCGTCCTCGCTCATCGTGGTGTCGACCTCGACGGCGGACAGCTGCAAAGCCCCCGTTTGCGCGCGGAGGCGGTCGGTGAACATGCGATCGCGCTCGAGCAGGTTGCGCAAGGCCCGCTCCGGATCACTGGTCTTGCCGGCGATGGCCCACGTCGAGCCCCGGCTGTCGATCGCGGCCCGGCGGAACTCGGGCGTCGGGAGCAGCCAGATCGCGCGGTCGGGCCGGGCCAGGAGGGGCTCGACGAGGTGCGGCAGCAGCCGGAAGCCCTCGACGATCACACCTTCCTCGCCCGGCAGGCGCAGGAGATCGTCGACGATCAGGCCGAAACCCTCGCCCCGAAACCAGTGGAACGTCTCCAGCATCGCCTCCGGAGACCGGTTCAACCACCGCTGGTCCATGTCCATGGCCTGGAACTCGCTGAGGAACGGGCAGTCCTCAGCAGTGGACCGGCGGGCGTGATCCGACATCACCTCATCGGTGTCGTAGACGCGCAGGCCGTGCCCAGCCGCGATGCGACGAGCGATGGTCGACTTGCCCGCGCCGGTGCCGCCACCGATCCAGTAGACGTGCCGCAACCGCTCCCGCAGCGCTGCGATGTCGGCAGCCGGTCCGCGCAGTCCCGGTGGCATCCGGGACGGATCGTTCACAGCGGCTCCTCAACAAGTGCGTCGGATGACTACTGCGCTGATCACCGAGGTGCTGGCCTCGCGGAACGCGTCTGCCCGCCTCCCCGGGCGGGAGGCGGGCAGACCGAATGCGTCACTCCACAGCGTTCCGGGCCGCATCAGCGGCCTCGCGCAGCGAATCGACGAGCAGGTCCCGGTACTTCCCGGCCGTCGCGGCATCCCCGGCAGCGATCGCGTCATCGATCGCCGACAGCGGCTGCACCGCATAACCGGTGTACAGGCCCGGCGCGTAGATCATGTGCTTGAACCAGTCACGACCGGGCAGACCCTCCTGCCGGGTCAACGCGCGTTCCTGGGCGATCAGCGCCTCGTTGATCGCCTCGGCGCGATCACCGGTGGCGCTGCGGGCCTGGCCCTCCAACTGCTTGGCCGCCGCTTTCCACTCCTGAGCCGCGGCATAGGCGGGGGAGAGGTCCACGACCTGCCGGCCGGCCTGCTTGCCGTCCAGATCCCGCAGATGCCCGTCGACCGCGGTCGCGTAATCCGAGTAGACCATCGGCGCGACGGCCGAACCGGCCATGCGCAACGCGAAAGTGCCCGCGTACGCGGCGGACACCTCGTGGTACCGGTAACCCGGATCGAGGAATTCGCGCATCATGTGCAGATCGTCGTAGGCGCTGTGGTACTCGCCGCTCGGCGTCGACGTGCCGAAATCGGCCGAGGCGATGCCGAGGTGGTCCAGGAACGCCGTGTAGTCCGACCCGCTGCCCAACCGCTCCGGCACCGGGTTCTGCTGAGCCGACGCCTGCTGCCAGTTCCGGTACAGCGTGCCGTGCTCGGGATCGCTGACGTCCTTGGCGATGTCGGTCAGCACCCCGTCGAGCGCTGGAACCGAGCTGGCGGAGAAGTTCTGACCACCGCCCGCACCGTCCATGTTCAGGTACACCACGGCGTTGTCCAGCAGGTCGGCGCGGTGCTGCTCGACCCACTCGGTCGAACCGAGCAGACCGTACTCCTCACCGTCCCAACCGGCCAGCACGATGGTGCGATCCGGCTGCCAACCGCGCTTCTGCATCTCCGACATCGCGCGAGCGGCTTCCATCACGGTGGTCCACCCGGCCACGTCGTCCTTGGTGCCGTAGGTCCACGAGTCGAAGTGCGCACCGAGCACGACCTTCTGCTCCGGGTGCTTGGCGCCGGGGATCTCCACGATCACGTCGTTGACCGGGGCCTGCCCGTAGTCGATGTCCAGGTCGAGGTTGACCTCGGTCGGCCCCGGGCCCACCCGGTACTGCATGTCCAGACCGCCCTGCCACTCCTCCGGCGCCACCGGGCCCTGCAAAGCGGCCAGCAGGTGCTGGGCCTGGCCGTAGGAGATCGGCGTGGTCGGCACCGTCGTCATGTTCTCCGCCTCGGAGGGATCCAGGCGCTGGGCGTCCGGTGTGGACGGTTCACCGGGCGTGAGCGGATCGCCCGGGTACTGGAAGATGTACTGCACGCTGCCGCGCTGGATCCCGTCGGCGTTGCGCCACGGACCGTCGGGGTAGACCGGGCCCTTGGTGAACCCGTCGTCGGCCGGATCGGAGTAGATGATCACGCCTGCGGCGCCGTGCTCTTCGGCCACCTTCGACTTCACGCCGCGGAAGCTCTGGCCGTACCTGACCAGCACGATCTTGCCGCGCACGTCCACGCCCATCTCCGCGAGCTTCGCGTAGTCGCCGGGCAGGCCGTAGTTGGCGTAGACGACGTCGGAGGTGACATCGCCGGGCGGTGAGTAGGCGTTGTAGCCGACCACGACGTCGTCGAAGTTCTCCTGCCAGGGGAAGGGCGGTTCCTTGACCTCCAGTTCCCGCCGCTCGGGACCGGTCATGGTCACCGAGATGTTCTTCGGGCTCGAGGAGTAGACGTCGTAGCTCTCCATCCTCGGCTTCAAGCCCCACTCGGTGAGCTTGTCCATCGAGTACTGCGCGCGGCGCGCGGAGCCGGGAGTGCCGACCATGCCCGGATAGGTCGACATCTCCTCGCTCAGCTTCGCCGCGCTGTCGGCGCTGACCTCCTGCTGCAACGCACGCTCCCACAGCCGCAGGTCGTCCGGTGGTGCGGCGGACGACGTCTGCGCGGTGAACCCGGCGACGAGCACGGCGGCCAGAGCCGCCGAACCGAGCATCCACGCGCGGCGTCGGAGCGGTGTGTGCTGGGACATCCGTCCTCCTGATGCCGTGGCATACAGTTAGCAAGACGAAAAGTACAAAGGCGAACGACACCGCACAACGCCCACCACCCGTTTGCCACCAGCAGCGCGAATGCCCCGCAGCAGCGGGAAAAGCCTCCCTCGGCACAGCAGCCGCGAGCTACTGCACGGGAAGCGAGATCCTCGTCGACGGCGGGATGCTGACCGGACCGGGCTACTTGAACAGCAACGAGCGCCGGGCGCGGCGAACAACCGCACCCGGCGCTCGGCCCCGACTCAGCGGGAGGCCATCAGCTCGTCGAACGACGGGAAGCGCTCGGCGGTGTCGGTGTCGCAGAAATCGCCCACCCAGCCGTCCTCGTCGTGGAAGAACCGGATCGCCACGAAGTCCGGGCGGGTGCCCATGTCGAACCAGTGCGTGGTGTTGGCCGGCACGCTCAGCAGATCCCCCGCCTCGCACAGCACCCCGTACACCTCGTCCTGCAGGTGCAGGTAGAACACCCCCGCACCGCGGGCGAAGAACCGGTCCTCGTCGTCGTCGTGGGTGTGCTCGGACAGGAACTTCTCCCGCGCTGCCTTGGCCTGCTCGGCCCACTGCGGGTCCTCATCGCGCGGCGCCATCACCGCCGCGTCGACCTTGATGTAGCCCTCGGCGTCGATGACCCGGTCGACCTCCGCGCGGTAGGCCTCCAGCACCTGCTCCGACGTGGCATCGGCGGGCAGCTCCTTGAGGTCCCAGCGCTCGAAGCGCACCCCGAAGGGCTTGAGGGCAGCCGCGATCTCACCCGGATCCTCGGTGCGCACCCGCACCGAGCCCGGATCGGTGTCGGGCCACACGGTCAGCAACGTCATGCCACAACCTCCTGGAATCCGTTTGCGGCCAAGGTGAACTGGAACAACCAGTCCAAGCATTCCGTGCGGTGCCGGGCCTGCACCAGGTCCCGGCCCCACACGTACAACCCGTGGCGAGCCACGACCACCGCCGGCGTGGCCGCGTCGAAACCCGCCTCGAAAGCATCGCCGAGCACCCGCATGTCCTGGCTGTTGGACACGACCGGCACCGTCATCACGTCGTCATCGCGACGCCCCAAGCCCTTGAGCATCTCCAGGTCGCGCAGCACCACACCGTCCGGCCAGCGCTGCCCGGCCACCACCGCCGAGAGCATGTGCACGTGCACCACCGCACCCGCACCGGCCACCGCCGCGATCCGCGCGTGCAACCCGGCCTCGGCCGAGGGCCGCTGATCCGGATTGGGCTGGTCGGGCACCGCCGCACCCGCCTCGTCGACGACCACCACGTCCGAGGCGCGCAGCTCGCCCTTGTCCAGGCCGCTGGCGGTCACCGCCAACCGCAGCGGATCACGCCCCAACGTCACCGACAGGTTCCCCGACGTGCCGCGCATCCAGCCCAGACCCGCCATCCGCGCCGACTCCGCGGCCAACGCCGCCCCGGCCCGCTCCAACTCGCTGCTCATGCGACCACCTCAAGCTCGACCTCGTCGAACGACGACACCACCGGATGCGAACCGAAATCGGCGTCGGCGAAAGGCTCCCCGGCCCGCGCCAACCCCACCGCCTGCCACCCCGCCGCCGCAGCACCGTCCAGCTCGGCGGGCACATCGGAGAAGAACACGGTCTGCCCCGGCTGCGCACCCAACTGCCCGGCGATCGCCTCGTAGGAAGCCCGCTGCTTCTTCGGCCCGGCGTTGACCGTGTCGAAGTGCCCGGCGAACAGATCCCGCAGATCCCCGGAGGTGGTGTGGGAGAACGACGCGACCTGCGCGGCCACCGACCCCGAGGAGAACACCGCCAACCGCGCACCACGCGACCGCCAGTCCCGCAGCGCCGGAACCACATCGGCGAAGTAGTCGGTGGTCAGCTCACCCCGGGCGTAGCCCTGCGACCAGATCAGCCCCTGCAACGTCTTCAACGGCGTGGCCTTGCGATCAGCATCCATCCACGAGTGCAGCACCGCCACCACCGCATCGGTGTCGGCATCGGCGCCCAACCCCGCCTCGGCCTTGACCTGCTCGACGGCCTCGACCACCACCGGATCGTCACCGTGCTCGCGGATCCACGACCCCAACCGCGGCCGCGCGTAGTCGTAGAGCACCACGTGCACCTGGCTGGTGGCCGTCAGCGTCCCCTCGATGTCCAGCACGACCCACCGGGCCGCGACCTGCACGCTCACCGCGCTCCCTCCCCGAAGTACTCCGAGAGCCGATCCGGCGCGAACGCCCCGCGATCGGTCACCACCGTGGTCACGAACCGCGGGTCGGTGACGTCGAACGCCGGGTACAACCCGCGCACCAGCTCGGTGGCGCTGCGCCGCCCCAGCGTGTGCAGCACCTCATCACCATCGCGGTACTCGATCGGCACATCCGCCCCGGTCGCCGAACGCGGATCCGGCGCGTGGCACAACGCGTGGAACGGCACCCCGAAGGTGTGCGCGGCCACCGCGTGCTGCAACGTGCCCACCTTGTTGATCACGTGGCCGTCCATGGTGATCCGGTCGCTGGCGGTCACCAGCGCATCGATCTCCCCGGCGCGCATCAGCGACGCGGGCATCGCGTCGGTGACCAGCGTGGTGTCCACGCCCATCTCGGCCAGCGTGTGCGCGGTCAACCGCGCGCCCTGCAGGTACGGGCGGGTCTCGCTGCACACGAACGACGGCTGCTTGTCCTGCTCCAGCAACGCCTCCACCAAACCCACCAGGTACAGATCACCCCAGCAGTGGGTCAGCACCCGGGCGCCCCGGGACAGCAGCTGCGCACCGGCGCGGCCCATCTCCCGGCTGCGACGCCGGTAGTCGGCATCACCGGCCTGTGCGCCCTCCAGCGCCGCGGCAGCGACGTCGTCGCGCCCGGCCACCGCTGACATGACCCACTCGACCGCCTTGCGCGGCTGGTCGTTGGTCGGGCGCGTGGCGATCAGCCGATCACCGGCGACCTGCAACCGCTTGCGGGCGGTGTCGGGATCGTCCTCGGTGGTCTCGCGGGCGGCCAGCACCATGCCCCACAGCACCGCGAAGTAAGGGCCCGAGGACTGGGTCACCATGTCCTCGATCGCCACAGCGACCTCTTCGACGGTTCGGGCGTGCACCCAGCGGTGCTCGAACGGGAACACCCTGCGGTCCAGGATGTGCACCCCGTCCTCGGCCAGTCGCACGCTGTCGGCCAGCGTCGCCGAGCCGGGGTGCGCGGAAGGTGGCGGCATGAATTCCTCGATGAAAAAGTGCGGTTCTCTCCACCGCCACACTAGTCAGCCCCGTCCGCAACCGGGCAAACCAACCCACATCGCGGGAGCCACCAGCACGCGTTGTTAAGGTGCGAGCACCGCCCCCGATCCGGACGCGCTGCGCAGGCCCGGCGATCCCGCACCACGCCATCCGCGCGTCGCCCCCGCAGCGTTCGCACCGGAAGGCACCCCTTGATCGACTCCCGCCCCACCGGCACCGGCCCCGTCCTGCAGGTCGACGACGTCGACGTCGT
>NZ_JBEOVY010000277.1:0-10721 GCF_040295745.1 Saccharopolyspora sp. NPDC002686 | reverse complement strand
GGGCCCCCACCTTTTTATACACCACCTCAACACCACTCTTCCCCAACCCCCCGCTCTTCCTATATTTTTATTTGGCGGCGACACCGACCGACGGCCACCTCCGGACGTTGCGGGTGGTGCCCTTCGCGGATCACCGGGTCAGGAGCGGTCGAACTCCCGGGCCGCCAGTGCCCGGACGATGCCCGCGCGGCCTTCCGAGACCAGGCGGCGCAGTGCCGGGGCGTGCTCCTCGGCCAGCCAGGCGTCCGCCTCCGCGACGGTTCCCTCCGTCACCGCCCACGACGGGAACAGCCCGATCACCGTCGGCTGCGCGCGCTCGCTGGAGCGGCGCTGCCAGACCTCGTCGATCTGCTCGAAGTAGCGCTGCGCGTAGGGCGCCAGCAGCTCCCGCTGGGACGGGTGCTGGAAGCCCGCGATGATCGCATCGCTGACCGCGTTCGGCAGCTGGTCGTCGTGGACCGCGCGCTGCCACGCCTTCTCCTTGGACTCCGCCGTCGGGATCAGCGCCCGGGCCCGCTCCGCGCGGCGCCGACCGGTCGCGGTCTGGTCCTTCTCCAGCTCCGCGTCGATCTCCGCCTCGCCGGCCGCGCCGTGCGCGACCAGCGCCTGCAGCAGAGCCCAGCGCAGGTCGGTGTCGACGGTCAGACCGGCCAGCGGCGCCGACCCGTCCAGCCAGCCGCGCAGCTCGGCGACCTGCTCCTCGGACAGCACCGAACCGGCCAGCGAGTTGACGAACGCCAGCTGGTGGTCCGAACCGGGCTCGGCGGCGCGGGCCAGCTCGAACAGCCGCGAGCTGAACCGGCGCCAGCCCTCCTCCTGCCACGACGGGTCCACATAGGACGCCAACGCGGTCTGGGTCTGCAGCAGAACCCGCTGCACCACGCCGATCTGGCTCTCCGCGCCGATGCCGCCCGCCGCGGAGGCGCCGAGCACCAGGGTCACGAAGTCGCGGGCCTTCAGCTCGGCCTCGCGGGTCATCTCCCACGCGGTCGACCAGCACAGCGCGCGCGGCAGCGACTCGTCGATGTCGCCGATCCGGTCGATCAGCGAGGCCAGCGACTCGGGGTCGAAGCGCAGCGAGCAGTAGGTGAGGTCGTCGTCGTTGACCAGCACCAGCTTGCCGCGGTGCACGCCGACCAGGTCCGGCACCTCGGTGACCTCACCGGTCACGTCGAGCTCGACGCGGTGCTTGCGCACCAGCTTGCCGCCCTCGTCGTCGTAGATGCCGATGGCCAGCCGGTGCGTGCGCAGCTCCCCGGCGCCGGGCCGGGCGCCGCTCTGGACCACCGAGAACGAGGTGAACCGGCCCTCGTCGTCGGTGCTGAACCGCGGCCGCAGCATGTTCAGACCGGTCGTCTCCAGCCACTGCGCGCTCCACCAGGACAGGTCGCGGCCGGAAGCCTCCTCCAACGCCTTCAGCAGGTCGTCGAGGGTCGCGTTGCCCCAGGCGTGCCGGTCGAAGTAGACCCGCAGCCCGGCCAGGAAGTTCTCCAGCCCGACGTAGGCGACCAGCTGCTTGAGCACCGAGGCGCCCTTGGCGTAGGTGATGCCGTCGAAGTTGACCTCCACGGCCTGCAGGTCCGGGATGTCGGCGGCCACCGGGTGGGTGGAGGGCAGCTGGTCCTGCCGGTACGCCCAGGACTTCTCGACGCTGGCGAACGTGGTCCACGCGCTGTCGTACTCGGTGGCGCCGACCTGCGCGAGCACGCTGGCCCACGTCGCGAACGACTCGTTGAGCCACAGGTCGTTCCACCAGCGCATGGTCACCAGGTCGCCGAACCACATGTGCGCCATCTCGTGCAGCACTGTCTCGCAGCGCCGCTCGTAGAGGTAGCCGGTGACCTTCGACCGGAAGACGTAGTCCTCCAGGAACGTCACGCAGCCGGCGTTCTCCATCGCGCCCGCGTTGAACTCCGGCACGAAGCACTGGTCGTACTTGCCGAACGGGTACGCGACCCCGAAGGCCTTGTGGTAGAAGCCGAAACCCTGCTTGGTCTCGGTGAACAGCCGCTCCGCGTCGAGGTGCTCGGCCAGCGAGGCGCGGCAGTAGATGCCCAGCGGGATCTCGGCCTGGCCGTCCTCGCCCGGGAAGACGTCGCGCCACTCGGCGTAGGGGCCGGCCACCAGCGCGACCAGGTAGGTCGACATCTTCTCGGTGGTGGCGAAGGTGTGCCGCTTGACGCCGCCGGCCGCGTCGCCGACCTCGGCGGTGGCGTTGGAGATGACCTTCCAGGACTCGGGGGCGTCCACCGTGATCTGGTAGGTGGCCTTCAGGTCCGGCTGGTCGAAGCAGGTGAACATCCGCTTGGCGTCGGCGGTTTCGAACTGGCTGTAGAGGTAGACGCCGCCGTCGACCGGGTCGATGAAGCGGTGCAGGCCCTCTCCGGTGTTGGTGTAGGCGCAGTCGGCGCGCACCACGAGCTCGTTGTCGGCGGCCAGGTTCGGCAGCCGGATGCCGGTGGACTCGTCGTAGTCGGAGACGTCGAGCTCGACGCCGTTGAGCACGGCGCTGCGCACCCGGTCGGCGACCAGGTCGATCCAGCTGTCGACCCCCGCCTGCGCGCTGCGGAACCGCACCGTTGTGGTGGACCCGAACGTCTCCACGTCCGGCCCACCCGCGCCCGCGGACAGGTCCAGTTCGATGTCGTATGACTGGACCTCCAGCAACGCCGCGCGCTGCTCGGCCTGTTCGCGGGTGAGGTTCGGCGGGGCCACGGATCACCTCTTGCTCGTCGGGACTGGGTTGATCCAGGTTCGCCGGGCGACGACCTGGCGCAGGGAATCAAATCACGTCCGCACGCGGGCGCGCGCCCTGGTGGGTGCCGCGCGGGCGCTCGGCGTGTCGGGAAGATAATCGCCCTCACCGGGGTTCATACCCAAGCCGGGGCGCGTCCGAACGTGCCCTCGAACGAACCACCCGATATGGAGGCAGGATGTCTTCCGCTGCTCGTCCCCGCGTCGACTTCTACTTCGACCCCGCGTGCCCGTTCGCCTGGGTTTCCTCGCGCTGGATCCTGGAGGTCGAGAAGGTCCGCGACATCGACCTGCACTTCCGGGTGATGAGCCTGTCCGTGCTCAACGAGGGCCGCGACCTGCCCGAGGAGTACCGGGAACTCCTGGACAAGGCGTGGGGCCCGGTGCGGGTCGCGATCGCCGCCGCCAAGCACCACGGCGACGAGGTGCTCTCGCCGCTCTACACGGCGATGGGCACCCGGCTGCACGACCGCGGCGAGAAGGACTTCGCGCAGGTCATCCGCGACTCGCTGGCCGAGGTGGGACTGCCGGCATCGCTGGCGGAGGCGGCGACCAGCACCGAGTACGACGAGGAGCTGAAGGCCAGCCACCACGCGGGCATGGACCCGGTCGGCGACGAGGTCGGCACCCCGACCATCCACGTCGACGGGGTGGCCTTCTTCGGTCCGGTGATCACCCGCATTCCGCGAGGTGAGGACGCCGCGAAGCTGTTCGACGGCGCGGTGGCGATGGCCAGCTTCCCGTACTTCTTCGAGCTGAAGCGCACCCGCACCGAATCGCCCCGGTTCGACTGATCCGGGGGCCGGAAATCGGCCGATCGGGTTTTTCCCGGTCTTGCCAGAACTTCCGGTTCCGGCTGGTTCGATTCACCGGTGCGGGACTCCCCGCGACGTGACAGGCTCGGTGCGACGTCTGCTGTGTCGGATCAGGGGAGGGTTCATGGCTGCGCCGAACACCGGCCACGTCATCGGCGGTGCGCGCGTCGAGGGCAGCGGGGAACGCATCGAGGTGCGCAACCCGGCCACCGAGGAAGTGATCGGTTCGGTGCCTGCGGGCACGCCGTCCGATGTGGACGACGCGGTCGCGGCCGCGCGAGCGGCCTTCGACGGCTGGGCGGACACCCCGCTGCGGGATCGGATCGCCGTGGTGCGGCGGATCTCCGAGGGGATCGCGCAGCGCCGCGACGAGATCGCCGCGACCGTGACCGCCGAGATGGGCTCGCCGATCACCTTCTCCACCAAGGTGCACGCGAGCGTGCCGGTGGCGACCTCGGCCGGGATCGCCGACGTCCTGGAGGGCGGTTTCGCCTGGACCGACGAGGTCGGCAACTCGCTGATCGTGCGGGAACCGATCGGTGTGGTCGCCGCGATCACGCCGTGGAACTACCCGCTGCACCAGGTCGTCGCCAAGGTCGTCCCGGCGTTGGCGACGGGCTGCACCGTGGTGCTCAAGCCGAGCGAGATCGCCCCGCTGACCGCGGCGATCTTCGCCGAGATCGTGGCCGCGTCCGGCGCCCCGGACGGCGTGTTCAACCTCGTCCACGGCACCGGCCCGGTGGTCGGGGAGGCGCTGGCCGCGCACCCGGACGTGGACATGGTGTCGTTCACCGGCTCCACCCGCGCCGGGCGGCGGGTGTCGGAGGTGGCCGCGGCGACGATCAAGCGGGTCGCGCTGGAGCTGGGCGGCAAGTCGGCGAGCGTGGTGCTCGACGACGCCGACCTGACCAAGGCGGTCAAGCTCAGCGTCGCGGGCTGCTTCCCCAACGGCGGCCAGAGCTGCAACGCGCTCAGCCGGCTGCTGGTGCCGGAGTCGCGCCTGGACGAAGCGGTGGAGCTCGCGGTCGCGGCAGCGGCCAAGTACACCGTCGGCGACCCGACCTCCGAGGAGACGCGGGTCGGCCCGATGGTCTCGGAAGCGCAGCGCGACCGGGTGGTCGACTACATCCGCAAGGGCGTCGAGGAAGGTGCGACGCTCGCCGCCGGTGGTCCGGACCGGCCGGAGGGCGTGGAGAAGGGCTACTACGTGCGGCCGACGGTGTTCACCGGGGTGACGCCGGAGATGACGATCGCGCAGGAGGAGATCTTCGGCCCGGTGCTGTCGATCCTGCCGTACCGCGACGAGGACGAGGCGGTGCGCATCGCCAACGCCACCGACTACGGCCTGGCGGGCGCGGTGTTCGGCTCGGAGGACCGCGCGCTGGCGGTGGCCAAGCGCCTCCGCACCGGCCAGGTCGACGTCAACGGCGGGCGCTTCAACCCGAATGCCCCGTTCGGCGGCTACAAGCAGTCCGGCAACGGCCGCGAATTCGGCCGCCACGGTCTCGAGGAGTTCCTCGAGACCAAGTCGATCCAGCGCTGAGCGGTCGTGAGTGCGAAAGCCGGTCGGAGCCGGTTTTCGCACTCACGACTACGATCGACGACGTGATCCGCGACCCGCACGAGTGGCCGAAGACGGAGGCCGAAGCCGTCGCGATCCAGGAGCGGCTCCGCCCGCTGGTCCGCGTCGAGGACCCGCCGCAGGTCCGCACGGCAGCGGGCCTGGACGTGGCGTACCGCGACGAGGACGAGATCGTCGCAGCGGTCACCGTCCTGGACGTGACAACTCTGTCTGTTGTGGACAGTGCAGTTGTGCGGGGGAAGGCGGAGTTCCCTTACGTCCCAGGCCTGTTCGCCTTCCGAGAGGCGCCATCGCTGTTGGCCGCGTTGGCGGACCTGTCGGTGCGACCGGACGTCCTGGTCTGCGACGGCCAAGGCCTGGCCCACCCGCGCCGCTTCGGCCTGGCCTGCCACCTGGGAGTCCTGACCGACCTCCCCGCGATCGGAGTGGGCAAGACGGCCATGGGCCGCTACGAACCACCAGCCGAACAACGGGGCTCCTGGTCACCCCTCCACCAAGACGACGAAGTCGTCGGCAGAGCCCTCCGCACCCAACCCGGGGTGAAGCCGGTCTTCGTCTCGGTGGGCCACCGCTACACCCTCGACGCGGCCTGCGACCTGACCCTCCGCTTGGCACCGAAGTACCGCCTCCCGGAAACCACCAGGACCGCGGACCACCTGGGCCGCAAGCAGTCCTGATCGAGTTCAGACGGCGGACGGGCGCCGAACGTCGAGGATGTTCGTCCGGTTGAGGCGGAAGACCTCGAACAACCCATCCGCCCCTTCCGCCTCCACGAACCCCACCTCGGGGTCCGTGATCGGCAGCAGCGTGATGATCTGCAGGGCAGGGGACTGGTGGTCCGGGAAGAGGTTGAAGGACTCGCCGTGGAACGGGCTCGGGTGCGCGAGGACAGCGGTGATCCCGGTTCCTTCGACGATCGGCCCGTTGTTCTTGAAGTACGACCCGTACTCCAAGCCCTGCTCGTTGCGGATGACCATCGAAGCGACCGAGTCGACCAGGTAGTGCGCGACGTGCTCCTGCTGGTCCCACAGCGAGCAGGTCAACTCCTGCGGCATCATCGACGTGACCGGCTGGAACCGCAGCCCGTTGCTGACGACGGTGCTCACCGGAGGTTCGTCGCGGTGGAAGAAGCTCAGGTCGTAACCCCGGTTCCCGGCATCGGACCTGGCCGATTCGACCTTCCTGACGGCCCCGAGATGCGCCTCGAGGTGCTGGAGCAACCCGCTGTCCGGCGTCGACTCGTCCAACGAACTCCACTCCTCAGTCCACAGTGTCTGGTGGACTTGGAGGCTAGCTCCTCTGGGGTGTCCGCGTAGGCAGAACGATCATCGATGGATCTGCGGTCTCGGGATGCAGGCCGCTAGCTCAGCTTCTCGCGGAACCACGGAGGCATGGACCCTTCGGTGTGCGGGTAGCGCTCGAGGTCCAGTCGGAAGTCGTCGGCCGACGGGTTTCCCCACTTGGGTTCGAGCTCGTAGTTGTAGTGGATCCGGAACGTGTTGGGGTGGTCGATGGTGAACTGGATGGAGAACCACGTTCCCCGGTCCTCGACGTACATGCCGTGCCGCAGGGTCTGGATGTAGCGCCAGGTCTGCTCCGGCGGGTCCCAGCGCTGGATGCTGCCGTCCGGCTTGACCAGCCCGACGGAGATCTGAATGTGCTTGCCGACCTGCCGGTACTCGAGTACGAACTGCTTCCAGCCCTGCTCCGGAAGAGCTTCGACGAGTCGTAGCGTCAGGTCGCTGAGCAGCTCGTTCTGTTGCTCCGACGTCAGCTGCAGACGGGCAGTCATGTCGGGAATCTCCTGACGGCGTCAGTTCTTTCGGGATGCGGGCCGCGCACCGCATTGGTGGTGGAGCGTCGCGAACCCTGACAGACCGCACCGCTATCCCCGGTCACACGCCCCGGCGGTCCTGGTATGCCGCCGGGGCGTGTCCGAGCATCGTGCTCGAATCGAGCACTTACGCGAGGCGCTGGCGGAACCAGTCGGGCATGTGCTGCTCGTCCCGGGGGAAGAGCTCTTGCTCCTTGGCGAACGCTTCGGCAGGCGGATTCCACGGGGGCTCGTTGTCCCGGTTGTACAGGACTTCGTAGGTGTCGGGTGGGCTGATGCGGAACATCGACGTGTACCAGGTTCCGATCCCTTCCTGGTACATGCCGACCCGCAGCCGCCAGAAGATGTTGTCGACCTCTGCCGGGGGCTCCCAGGAAACCGGGTTCCCGTTCGAATCGCGCACCCCGACGCGCATTTCCACGTGGCGACCGACCGAGAGGAACTCGACGGCGATCAGCTGCCAGTTCTCCGGGGCGGCGGCGGTCACCACTCCGGCCATCTCGTCCAGCAGTTCCTTCTGCTCTTCCGGTCCCAGACCGCCGGGCTCTGTCATCGATGTGCTCCTGTAACTGTCAAGATCCTCGGGCGGTACTCGCCACCGGCCGAGCCAGTGCTCCGGCCGACCCTACTAGTGCGTCCACCGTGGTTCAGGCGTCCCCGGTTCTTGCATCGCGCTGCTGGAAAGCACGTTCCACGGCAGCGCCCTCCGCCAGGCGTTCGCGCAACCAGTCCGGGATGTGCTGGTCATCCCGGGGGAAGCGCTCCTGGTCCAAGGTGAACACCGTGGGCGCCACTGGCGGCCGCCAGTGTGTGGCGTCGGTGTAGTTGAACCGGTACTCCGGACTTCCATTGCGCTTCACACCGATGTGCAACGAGAACCAGGTACCGCGTCCAGGTTCGAACATAGCTGCCCGGACAGCTTTGAGCCGGCCCGTCGTGCCCTCGGGCGGAGGCATGAGCAGTGGTGCACCGGTCAGCGTCGAGCCGCTCACCTCCGCCTGGCAGATCGTGCTGCTCGCGCGGAATTCCAACCGGATCTCCGCCCAGTCGGGGGGTGCGCTTGCCAGCAACGAGTCGACGACCTGCTGGCGGATCTGATCCGGCTCGGGTTGGCGGTTGTTCGGCGGAGTGCTCATTCTTCGTCCTCGCCGTAGTCCTTCCACGGACCGTAGTTGAAGTCCGGGTCCGGCCGGTTGGGGAAGGTCGCTTCCATGTAGCGGGTGACCCCCTGCTCATCCGTCTCAAGCCAACGGTACTTCACCTCGGTCGGGATGCCGTCCGCGTCGCGTGGGGCGTGCACCTCGATCCGATCGATGGACACGTTGCGCTCGTGTGAACTGGACAGGTAGTCCTCGAGGTTGCGCCAAGACGCCTCGTTGGTCATTCCCTCGCGGTTGTGCCCGCTGTTGGACGCCGCCATCTGCGGGAACATGTTGATGTACTCGCCGGGAGCACCAGCTTCGTGCGCTGCCGCGTGCCCGCCGGCCCAGTGCCGGTCCGGGTACACGGCCCTGCCCTCGTCACCAGCGCGGTCCTGCGACGACTGGTCGCGGCCGTAGTGCTCATCGGGCAGCGCGTTGGGTGCTTCCTTGTAGTGCGGGGTACCGGACATCCGTTCGGTCTGGCCGTTCTCATTGGTGTTGAACGTCCAGTTGTTGTCCACCCGGTAGGCGGCGTTGGGTGCCGGGTAGCGGAGCTCCGGATTCTTGTGCCTGTTGTAGCCGTCCGCGGTGGTGTCGATCTCCGCCCACTTGATCTTGCCTGTGCCATCGGTGAAGAAGCTGCCTCGGCCAGGTACGTCGTACCGCGTGTTGGCAGCCAGCGCGCCCTTCTCGGACAGCGAGCTCAGCGTGGTGCGAGCGCCCAGCTTGTTGAGCGGTTTCGGGTTCTCCCGATCGGGGACCGTGATCGGGCTCCGCCCGTCGGGGTCGCCCGCTGGACGAGTGAATGTCGCGTCGTCCGGTCTGTTCCACGTGGTGATCGGATCCGGCACCGTCGCACGACCGCCGCCGGGACTTCCGTAGTGATCAGGTGTGTCGGCGGGGTCGAATGTTTGCAGTACCACGCGCTGCGGCGGCGGGTCGAAACTGCTGTTCTGGTCGGTGCCGTCCTGAGCTCCGTCGTCGCCCCGGGACTCGGCGTCGTCGGGGTGTTGGCCTGGGTCTTCTCCGTTTCGGGAGGGGTGGAAGCCGTCGTTGCTGGCTGGGGTGGTGGTTCCGTCGGGGTGGTGGGTGTCCCAGCCTCCGTTCGGGGGCCAGCCCGGGCGGCCGTCGGGGCCCATGTCGGAGGAGAAGACCCGGCCGTTGCCGTCGGTCCAGGCCAGGCCTCGGGGCGCCGTTACCGGGACGCCGAGTTCTCGGGAGAGGTCTCGGGCCAGGCCGCTGGTTCCCGCGTCGCAGGAGAGGAGGCGGATCGGCTTGCCGTCCCAGTTCGGGTCGCGGCGGAGCATGTCCGCGAACTCCTGCGGGCTGAACGTGCGATCGCCGATGCGGACTCGGCCGTCGGGCAGGGCGTGCGCGTCGACCGTGTGGTGGACGCCGTCGTCGGGCACGCGCTGCGCGAGGTCGCGCATGTTCGGGTCGGTGTGGAACGACGAGCCGCCCGGGGTGGTGTCGCGGTGGGATTCGGCTTCGTCGATCTGCTGCTGGCGTTCCGGCGTGCCCGGCTCGGCGTCGCCGTCGCGGTGCTGATCTGCGTCCGGGTGCTTGTCCGGAGCGTCCGGGCGGTGTTCGGGGCTGTCCGCGCCGTCCTTCGGGTGCGTTGCTTCCGGGCCGTCCGGGTGGGGGCGCTTCGGGTCGTGCGTGCCGCTTGGGGCGTCCGGGCGCGTGCCCGTCGGGCGGGTGTTCTGCGGGTCAGGCGTGCGTTGGTTGCCCGACGACTGGTCCGGTCGGGTTGAGCCGTCCGGTTTCGGAGTCGTTCCGTCCGGACGTGGCGTGGCCGAGTCGGGACGGGGCCCGTCGGGTCGGGGTGCATTGGCGTCCGGTCGCGATCCGTCCGGGCAGGGCGCAGCCGAGTCCGGGCGCGTGCTGTCCGGACGTGTTGGGTCCGGTCGAGTGCTGGGACCGTCCGGGCGCGTTGTGCCGTCGGGCCTCGACGTTCCGTCTGGCCGGGATCCGGGGCCGTCGCGGTGCGGCGTTCCGTCCGGGCGCGATGGAGCCTCGGGGCGTGCCGGGCCGCCGTCAGGACGAGGAGTGGCTCCGTCGGGTCGGGACGGGCCATCGGGACGCGGTGCCGTTCCGTCCGGCCGTGGCGGACCGTCTGGGCGCGGCGATGCGCCATCGGGACGTGTTGCCGCTCCGTCTGGGCGGGTGCCTGGTCCGTTCGGGTTGTGCGCCGGGCCTGCGTCCGGGGTGCGCTGGGGTGGAACTCCTCGGCCTCCGGGTCCCGCGGGCACGTCGTGCGGACGGGCCGGGGCGTTCTGCGGGGCCGCTCCGCCGCGGGGTGCTGCGGTGGTCGGACGCTCTGGGGTGCGGGAACCGTCGGGGCCGGTGGGGCGCCCGCCGTCCGGGCGGGACGGGCCGTTCGGGCCACCGGGGCGGGAGGTCGGGCGGCCGGAGTCCGGTCGGGCTCCGGTGTCACCGCCGGCCGGGCGTCCTGTCGCGGCCGCTGCGCCGGGCGTGCCGGCGGTGCCGGTCCAGCCGCCTCCTGAGCCGGGGCGGTTGCTTCCGCCGCCCGGTGCGCCACCGGCTGCGCCGCCAGCCATGCCGCCACCGCCCATGGCGCCGCCCATGGCTCC
>NZ_JBEOVY010000276.1:0-10736 GCF_040295745.1 Saccharopolyspora sp. NPDC002686 | reverse complement strand
CGCCGGGCGGGGCTTCGCTGTGGACGTGACCGGCACGTGGGTTCGCCGCTGCATGGCCACGTGCCGGGTTCTCAGTCCAGTCGGTCGGTTTCGCGGAGGAGGCTGAGGAGGCGGTCGACGAACTCCGCTTGTGCTGGGTTGAGCTTCTCCCGCGCTGTGCTCGGGTCGCACCAGAGAGCGCGGTCGACTTCCGGGAACTTCTGGCGGCGGCCTGAGCGCGGTGGCCACTCCAGCTCGAACTCGTTGCTGCGCAGGGATGTCTCGTCGAAGTCCCCTTCGACCGCCCAAGCTGTGACGAGCTTGCCGTTGCGCTGCTTGACCTCGCCGAGCGGGAGCAGGTCGTGGCTGCTCAGCGCGGTTCCGGTCTCCTCGGCGAACTCACGGATCGCGGCAGCTCGCGCGTCTTCGTCGGGTTCGTGCTCGCCCTTGGGGACCGACCAGGCACCTGCGTCCTTGTTCTTCCAGAACGGGCCGCCCGGGTGGACCAGCAGGACCTGCGGGACACCGTCGGCGAGCCGGAACAGCATGATGCCGGCGCTTCGCTTGCTCATCTCGCCAGTGTCGCGCACCCGAGGCCTGGCGGAATCGGCGGAACCCGTCGATGCTGGCAGCGTGGAACGGGTCGTGCTGCACGTGGATCTTGATCAGTTCATCGTGGCCGTCGAGCTGTTGCGCCATCCCGAGCTGCGAGGACGGCCGGTGCTCGTCGGGGGCAGCGGCGATCCGACGCAACGCGGCGTGGTGGCCGGTGCCTCCTACGAGGCCCGCGAGTTCGGGGTTCGCTCCGGGACTCCGCTGCGGACGGCTGCGGCCCGCTGCCCCGAAGCGGTGTTCCTGGCTGCCGATCGCGAAACCTACCTCGCCGCTTCGGCCGACGTGATGAACGCGTTGCGCGATCTGGGCGGCATCCTGGAAGTGGCCGGGTGGGACGAGGCGTTCATGCTCGTCGACACCGAGGACGCGGAGCAGACCGCGCGCGTCGTGCAGAAGCAGGTGTGGGAACGCACTGCGCTGGCGTGCTCGGTGGGCATCGGGGACAACAAGCTGCGCGCGAAGATCGCTTCCGGTTTCGCCAAACCGGCCGGGGTGTTCCGGTTGGAGATGGCGAACTGGGTCGAGGTCATGGCCGAGCTGCCCACGGACGCGCTGTGGGGCGTCGGCGCGAAGACCGCGAAGAAGCTCGCCGCCCGCGGCATCGCGACCGTGGGCGACCTGGCCCGCACGAAGATGGACGACCTGGTAGGGGAGTTCGGCCCCAACGTCGGGCCGTGGCTGGTCGCGCACGCGCACGGGTACGACTCCACGCCCGTCACGGACGAGCCCTACGAGGCTCGTTCGCACGGCCGGGAGGTGACCTTCCAGCGGGACCTCCGCGACGTGGAGGAGATGCGCGCGGAGGTCCGGCGCTTGTCGCACGTGGTGGCCGACGACCTCGCCGCGGAGGACAAGCTGGCCCGTCGGATCGTGGTCAAGGTGCGCAACTCCAGCTTCGCCACGCACACGCACGGTGTGTCGTTGCCGAGCCCCACGCGGGACGCCGATGCCCTCGAGCGTGCTGCCCGCACCGCGCTGGACCGCTTCCCGCTGGACCGGCCGGTCCGGTTGCTGGGGGTCCGCGCCGAGCTGCCCCGGGGCAGGGGCTAGGCGCCCGCCTCCGGGAACGCGAACCCGGCTGCGATGGTCAGGAGGAGCCTCGTGCAGTGTTCGACTACGTCCGGCTCGTCCAGCCGGAGCGTGCCGTCGAGCCAGGCCGTGAGCGCTTGCGCGAGCCCGCCCACGATGAAGTGCGTGGTCAGCTCCAGGTCCGGGCTCTCGGTGATGCCGTAGAAGTCCTGCGCCTGACCGCCGAGCAGCGCGGCGAACAGCCGGGAGGAGTCCAACCGCCGCCGGGCGAGCAGCGGACTGCTCAGGCTGACCGAGAACAGCAGGCGACCCCGTCGTGGATCCCGGGCGATGGTCCGCACGATGTTCTCCACCCCGGCACGGGCCTTGGCGTGCTCGTCCGGTCCCGCGGTGGTCACCGCTTCGAGCGTGGTGCTCGCCAGGTCGTCCACCACGTGGTCGTACACAGCGGCGGCCAGCGCGTCGCGGTCGGCGAAGCTCTCGTAGAAGTAGCGTGTGGCCAACCCGGCCTGCTGGCACGCGCCGCGCACCGTCAGGGCAGGGCTGTCGCTGGGCGCGCCGAGCAGGTCCAGTCCGGCCTCGAGCAGTTGCGCTCGGCGTTCCGCCGTGCGGTCATCGCCCCGCACTCCGCCGTAGACCCGCAGGGGAGACGTGCTCATGGGCACATCTTGACAGATCGGCGGGGCTGCTGGTCTCCTAACTGAAAACGGCCGTGTGCAGATTGGCCTCGTGGCGGAGGGCGGCGACGGTGACGGTTTCGGCGGGCACGACCCCCCAGGTCCGGGACGCGGTGTTCGGGGCCGGGCTCCTCGCCGGCAACGCGAACGTCATCATGCAGCTCGCCAGGCCCGGAGTGGGTTACGGAGTGGTCGAGAGCCGAGTGGAGAGCGGTCAGCTCTTCCGGCACCCGGTCAAGCGGACCCGCACCACCCTGGCCTACATCGCCGTCGCGACGATGGGCACCGAGCGCGAGCGGGAACTGTTCCGCCGCGGCGTCAACCGCGCTCACGCTCAAGTGCGCTCGACCGACTCCAGTCCGGTCAGCTACAACGCGTTCGACCCGGATCTTCAGCTGTGGGTCGCGGCATGCTTGTACAAGGGGTTCGAAGACCTCCACCTCCTCTTCTTCGGCGAGCCCGATGCAGCAACCGCCGAGGCGTTCTACCGCGACGGTGCGGTGCTGGGCACGACGTTGCAGGTGCCGCCTGATGCGTGGCCGCGCGACTTGGCCTCGTTCAGGCGGTACTGGACCGAGTCGCTGGAGCGGATCTCCATCGACGACACGGTTCGGGAGTACCTCCTGGACGTGACGATGCTGGCCTGGCTGCCGCGTCCGCTGTCGATGCTGTTCGGGCGCTTCAACAAGTTCGTCACGACCGGGTTCCTGCCCGCACCGTTCCGGGCTGAGATGCGGCTGTCCTGGACCGCCCGGGATCAGCGCCGGTTCGACCGGTTGATGGCTGTGATCGCTGCGATCGTCCGACGCTCGCCGGCAGTGCTGCGGCACTTCCCGTTCAACCTGGTCCTCTGGGATCTCCGCCGTCGGATCCGAGCGGGCCGTCCGCTGGTCTGACCGCCGACGTCCGGGCCTGCGCCGGCCACTGTGGACGTTCCGAGTCGTTGGTCGTTGTTCGCGTTTTCGTCACCTGTCTGGGGGTGGACTGCGCCCGGAAAACGTGAAAGTTTTTCCGATAACTTCGATGTTCAGGGCGCATGGGCTGGTGGACAGGCATGGCAGGGATCAACAGGCGCGGCTTCCTCCGAGCTGCGGGCATTACCGGAACCGTTCTCGGCGCCGGGTTGCTGGGTTCGACACCGTCGTTCGCGCGAGGCGCGAGCCCGCAGCTGGCGCACAGCGCCGGCACCACGCTGCAGGCCGCGGCCCAGCCGGTCGCGGGCGACGGGTACCGGCGGCTCACGGCCGGTCCGGGGTGGCCGCAGGTGGTCCGGACCGATCTGGTGGTGGCCCGGGCGGACCGCGTTGACCGCAGGGTTCCAGTTGCTGCGTTCACGCAGTTCACGGACCTGCACCTGGTGGATGCGCAGAGCCCGGCCCGCTTCGAGTACGTCCACCCGCTGGCGGCCGGGGCGCACCGCCCGCAGGAGACGCTCACCGCGCTCGGTGCGGCGCACCTCGTGCGGCGGGTGAACTCGTTGCCCGGGGCGCCGGTGACCGGACGCCCGATCGACTTCATGATCACCACTGGGGACAGCACCGACAACCACGAACTCGCCGAGCTCGACTGGTACTTCGGCGTGCTCAACGGTGGTCGGATCACGCCGAACACCGGCGACCTGACCACTTACGAAGGTGTGCAGGACTCCGGCGATCCGCTGTACTGGCATCCCGATGGGGATGTCTCGGACCGGTTCCGGGAGGCCGGTTTCCCGGTGCTGGCCGGCCTGCTCGACGACGCCATCCGCTCCTTCGACAGCCCGGGACTGCGCATGCCCTGGTACGCCGTGTTCGGCAACCACGACAACAGCGTCGTGGGAACCGTGCCGGACCAACTGATCCCAGGACTGGCCGACTGGTACACCGGATCGCGCAAGATCATCGGCAGGGACGAGCGCGAAACCCGCGAGATCGTCGCCCTCATGGAAGGGCACAGCGAGCAGCGCACGGCCGATGTCATGGACACCCGCACCGGGCTGGTGCGCACCGTGACCCCGGACGAACGGCGTCGGCCTTTCAGCACCGAGGAGTTCATCCGGGCGCACCTCGACCCGGCCAACACCGGGCCCGGTCCGGTCGGCCACGGGTTCAGCTCGGACGACGAGTCGTACTACACCTTCCCGATCGCGCCCGGCGTGACCGGGATCAGCCTGGACAGCACCAACACCGCCGGCTTCGCCGAGGGTTCGCTGGGCCTCGCGCAGTTCCGCTGGCTGGAGAAGGTGCTCACCGCCGGCAGCTCCGTCTACTACGACGAACTCGGCCGGAAGCAGCAGCAGTCGGCCACCGACGAGCTGTTCGTGCTGTTCAGCCACCACACCAGCGGGACGATGACCGCGCTGCTGCCGGACTTCCGCCGCCCCGGCGAAATCCGCATGAGCGGTGCCTCGGTGGTGCGGCTGCTCAAGCGCTTCCCGAACGTGCTGGCCTGGGTCAACGGGCACACCCACCAGAACACGATCACCCCGCACCACGCCGACGACCCGGCCTGCGGCTTCTGGGAGATCAACACCGCGTCCCACGTGGACTTCCCGCAGCTGGCCCGGATCATCGAAGTGGTGGACAACGCGGACGGCACGCTGTCGCTGTTCACCACGCTGATCGAAGCCGACAGCCCCTACCAGGTCGACTACGACGACCGGTCTCCGGAGGCGCTGGCCTCCCTGTACCGGGAGTTGTCCTTCAACAACCCGCACACCGACCTCGCCAAGCTCGGCGAGCTCGGCGATCGGAACACGGAGCTGCTGGTCCCCGGGCGCATGCCGACCCGGTAGCAGCGGCCGTCCCGGCGAGCGGACCCCGGCGGACTCGCCCACCCTGGAGCTGTCGTCCTGCGCAGTGCTGGGAGGGCCGGGATGGGTGAGAACGGACACGTGGTGGCCGGGGTGGACGGTTCCGCCGTGGCGCTCAACGCCGCACGCTGGGCAGCGCGGGAGGCGGCTCGACGTCGATCCGGCTTGCGGATCGTTTACGCCGACCCCACTGCCGCGCCCGTGCTGCCGGAGTTCCCCGGTCTGCACTGGCCGGAGGAGCACCGCGAACACGTGCGCGACCAGGTCGCGCACCGGCTGGACGTCGCTGCGGAGGCGGCGCGGGAGCAGGAACCGGGGGTCGCGGTGAGCACGGCGGCCTGCCCGGGGTCGCCGGAGCACGTGCTGATCGACGAGTCCCGAACGGCGGCTCTGGTCGTCGTGGGCGACCGCGGGTTCGGCGGGTTCACCGGACTGCTCGCCGGAGCGGTCGCTGTGAAGGTCGCTGCGCACGCGAAATCTTCCGTCGCGGTCGTGCCGGACACCGGCGACCCGCTCACCTTCCCGGTGACCGGCCCAGTGCTGGCAGGTGTCGATGACGCGCTGTCCGCCGAGCCGGTACTGGCGCACGCCTTCGCCGCGGCTGCGGACTGGGACGTCCCGCTGCACGTGGTGCACACCTGGGAAGTGGTCGGCATCGACCTGAAGTGGCTGCGTTCCCGACTTCCCTCGGAGATGGTCGGGGACGACGCCGAGAGCTTCGTCGAGGAAGTCCTCGCGGGCTGGGACGAGCGGTATCCGGGTGTGGAGGTGCTCAGGTTCGTCAGGCGTGGCGCACCGACCGCCGAGCTGCTCTCTCGGGCGAAGGAGGCGCAGCTCGTGGTGGTGGGCGCACGCGGCCGGGGCGGTGTTTCCGGGGCGCACTTGGGCTCCACGAGCCACAAGTTGCTGCACCACTCGCCATGTCCGGTGCTGATCGTTCGAACCCCCGTGCCGGCCTCGTCCACATGACATGACGGTGGGGGAGAGCGCTATCGCTGCGCCGTGGTTCACTACGGTCCATCGGTACTTCGACATCATGAGAGCGGTCCTTTCGCGTTCTGAACGGTCAATGGTCGTTCGGTGAGGGATGATCCAGGCGATCCACAGTGGATTTCTGATTCGGACCACTGGTTTTCGAGTGCTGAACCTGGATCCTGGAGTGCTGCCGTGATCGGCTGACGCGTTTCAGTGTGCCACCCGTCGAACGTGGATTCGAGTAAATATCGGTCGCCCGATGAGGTGATCAACTTTGAGGGCAATTCGCTTTTTCGTTGTCTAGACTGGGATTTGGTGATCGTCGGCGCCGGAAGACGACGTAGCATCACCGGGATGCGCGGCAGCAGCCGCACGGGCTGTCCCTTGTGCGGTGAGGTTCGAGGGTGCGCTCGATGGCGCCGGAGCGCGTGGTCGTCAGGTGGCGTGCGTTCGGACGTCCGTTCTCCCGATGCCTCCGAAATTCGGTGTGCTGGCCGAGGGCTCGGGCTCGGTGGTTCCGTGCGCGACGCTGAGTTGTGGAGCGCTTGGTGCGAAACGGTCGTGCGCGCCCGGCCCCTTGACTGCGATCACCCGACTTCCCATGCTCAGGAAGCCATAAGTCCTTCTGCGCCCATTCGACGAGGAGTGGATATGAAGACCAAGGCCGCCTTGCTGCACAGTCCCGGCAAGGACTGGGAGATCGAAGAGGTCGAGCTGGGCGATCCCGTTGCCGGAGAGGTGCAGGTGCGGTTGGCGGCCTCGGGGCTGTGCCACTCCGACGAGCACCTGCGCACCGGTGCCAACCCGGTGGAGTTCTACCCCGTCGTGGGCGGGCACGAGGGCGCTGGCGTGGTGACGAAGGTGGGTGCGGAGGTCACCGGGCTCAAGGAGGGCGACCACGTCGTGCTCGCGTTCATCCCGGGGTGCGGCACGTGTCGCCCCTGCGCGCGTGGCATGCAGAACCTCTGCGACGCGGGCATGGGCCTGTTGTCCGGCCGGGCGATCTCCGACGGGACCTACCGGACGACTTACCGGGGCAACCCGGTCATCCCGATGTGCCTGCTGGGGACCTTCTCGCCGTACGTGACGGTCAACCAGGCGTCGGTGATCAAGATCGAGGACGACATCCCGCTGGACAAGGCCGCGCTGCTGGGGTGCGGGGTGTCCACCGGGTGGGGGTCGGCGACCGAGATCGGCAACACGCGTGCAGGTGACACGGTGGTCGTCGTGGGCATCGGTGGCGTCGGCATCAACGCGGTGCAGGGCGCTGCGGCGGCCGGTGCGCGATACGTGGTGGCGGTCGATCCGGTGGAGTTCAAGCGGGAGAAGGCCCTGGAACTGGGTGCTACCCACGCCTTCTCGTCGATGGAGGAAGCCGCCGGTCCGGTCTCGGAGATGACCTGGGGGCAGAACGCCAACACGGTGATCATCACGATCGGCGAGACCACCGGCGATCACCTGCAGCCGGCGATGTCGATGACCGCCAAGGGCGGCCAGGTGGTCGTCACGGGCATGGGGCACTTCGAGCAGACCGACGCCAAGGTCGGCCTGTTCGAGCTGACCCTGCTGCAGAAGCGGATCCAGGGCGCGATCTTCGGCGGGGTCAGCCCACGCACTCAGATCCCGCGGCTGCTGGAGCTCTACCGGCACGGCACGTTGAAGCTGGACGAGCTGATCACCACCACATACCGGCTCGAAGACATCAACACCGGCTACCAGGACATGCGCGACGGGAAGAACCTGCGCGGCGTCGTGATCTACGACGAATCCGACTACTGATCGGACGGGGCCGGGTGTCGTGCCACCGCGTCATGGCACCCGGCCCGGCTGGTCGGTCGTTTCCGAACCGGCGAACCCGGCGGCGAGCTCGCGCATCGCTGCGTCCAGCAGATCGGTGAGCTCGGCGTCGGGCTCGTCGAGCCACCGCTCGTAGGCCGCTAGCGCCACGCCCAGCGTCGCGTGCGCGATGGTCTGGGGAGCGAGCGCGTCAGCGGGCTTTCCGGTCTGCGCGCCGACGAACTCGGCGATGACCTGGCGCCACGCCTGGAACCGCAAGGTCGAGTGGGCTTGCAGCGCGGGGATGCCGAGGATCAGGCGCATCCGGCGCCGGTGCGCCGGGACCTGCTCCGGCGGCACCCGGTTGAACTCGACCAGGCAGTGCCGGATGTTGTCCATGAGCGGAGTTCCGGCGGGGGAGGCGCGCAGGTCCGCGCGCAGTCGCGCCAGCTCGGCGTCGAAATCGCCCCACGGGACATCGTTCTTCGACGGGAAGTAGTGGAAGAACGTGCGGCGCGCGATGCCGGCGGCACGCGCGATGTCGGTGACCGTGGTGTTCTCGAACCCCTGCTCGTCGAACAGGTCGAAGGCCACCTGCTCCAGCTCGGCAGCGCTGGTCGCCCGCTGCCGTCCACCGGTTCGCGCGGTTGCTCCAACAGTGTTGCGTCCCAAGATTTCCTGCTCCACGTCTTTCAAAATGCACCGGGTGCAAATACGGTGTCGGCGGTGGATCGGTCAACGTCGACAGGAGCATCCCATGGCTGAGGAACAGGTCGAAGCGGGAACCACCGAGCCGGTCGTCGAGGAGGAACTGCTCGTCGAAGAGGTCTCGATCGACGGGATGTGCGGGGTCTACTGATGGCCACCGCAGCGGAGTTCGACACGAGCCTGGGCTACCGGTTGAATCCGCAGGTCGCGTTGCGCCCCGAGCCGTTCGGGGCGCTCGCGTACCACTTCGGCAACCGGAAGTTGTCGTTCTTGAAGGTTCCCGAGCTGGTGGATCTGGTGCGCGGGCTGGGCGAGCACACCAGCGTCGAGGACGCGCTGCTGGCCGTGCCGCAGCAGCGGCGGCCGCAGTTCCGGCGGGCCCTGGCCTCGCTGGCCGCCTCGGACATGATCCGGCCTCGTTGACCCGGCCTCGTTGACAGAGTGGAGACGACGTGACTGCGGTGGAACCGGTGCCCTCCCTGGTCGAGCAGTTCAAAGGTGGTTTGGACGCCCCGATCTGCCTGACCTGGGAGTGGACCTACGCCTGCAACCTGGCCTGCGAGCACTGCCTCTCGTCCTCGGGCCGGCGCGATCCGCGGGAGTTGAGCACCGCGGAGATGAAGTCGGTGATCGACGAGCTGCAGCGGATGCAGGTGTTCTACGTCAACGTCGGCGGTGGTGAACCGACGGTGCGGCCGGACTTCTGGGAGCTGCTGGACTACGCCGTCGAGCACCAGGTGGGGGTGAAGTTCTCCACCAACGGCCTGCGGATCGACCGCGAGCGGGCGGAGCGGCTCGCCGCCACCGACTACGTGGACGTGCAGATCTCGCTGGACGGCGCCACGCGGGAGGTCAACGACGCGGTCCGCGGACCCGGTTCGTTCGACATGGCGATGCGGGCGTTGCGGAACCTGTCGGACGCCGGGATGCGGGACTTCAAGATCTCGGTGGTGATGACCAGGCAGAACGTCGCGCAGCTGGACGACTTCATGGCCATCGCCGACGAGTTCGGCGCGCAGCTGCGGATCACCCGGTTGCGGCCGTCGGGGCGTGGCGCGGACGTGTGGGACGAGCTGCACCCGACCGACGCGCAGCAGCACGAGATCTACTCGTGGCTGATCGAGCACGGCGATCGCGTGCTCACCGGTGATTCGTTCTTCCACCTCAACGCGTTGGGGTCCACTCCGCTGCCGGGGCTGAACCTGTGCGGTGCGGGCCGGGTGGTGTGCTTGATCGACCCGGTGGGCGATGTCTACGCCTGCCCGTTCGCGATCCACGACGTGTTCAAGGCGGGCAACGTCCGGGACGAGGGCGGTTTCGCCCGGGTGTGGCGCGAATCGGAGCTGTTCACCGAGCTGCGCCAGCCGCAGTCGGGCGGCGCGTGCCAGTCCTGCTCGGAGTTCGACGCCTGCCAGGGCGGGTGCATGGCGGCGAAGTTCTTCACCGGCCTCCCGCTGGACGGTCCCGATCCGGAATGCGTGAAGGGGCACGGTGAAACCGCGCTGTCCGTTGTGGACAGAGGTGGGTTGCCGAAGCCGTCGCAGGACCACTCCCGGTCGTCCCGGCGAAAGGTGAGCCTGGGGTTGCCCGCGGTTCCGGCCAAGCCCTGCGACTCCAGTCCGCTGGCGGCCGGCACATGAGACTCACCGAAGGCCTGCGGCTGGGCTCCGCGGACGCCCCGTCCCGGGTTCTGTTCGGGCCGCACGAGACGAATTTGGGGCGTGGCCGGGCCATTTCGGACCGGCACGTCGCCTACTACCAGGCGCGCGCTGCCGGTGGTGCCGGTGTGATCGTCACCGAAACCGCCAGCGTGCACGCCTCGGACTGGCCCTACGAGCGGGCACCGCTTGCCGCTGAGTGCGCTCCCGGGTGGGCGGCGGTTGCCGAAGCGTGCCGTCCGCACGGCACGGTCGTCCTCGCCGGGCTCGGCCACTCCGGTGCGCAGGGATCTTCGGCGTTCTCCCAGCAAGTGCTGTGGGGACCTTCCCGAGTCCCGGACGTCGTCAGCCGAGAGCTGCCGATGGAGATCGAGCAGGAGCAGATCGACGAGCTGGTCGCCGGTTTCGCCGCCGCGGCGGCCTCGGCCGTGCGTGCCGGGTTGCACGGCGTGGAGCTGGAAGCAGGGCAGTTCTCCCTGCTCAGGCAGTTCCTCTCCGGGCTCACCAACCAGCGCTCGGACGGCTACG
>NZ_JBEOVY010000275.1:0-10743 GCF_040295745.1 Saccharopolyspora sp. NPDC002686 | reverse complement strand
ATCATGCTTCGACCTCCTGCCAGGTGTCGGCGGCGATGGCGGGCGAACAGGTCATGCCGCGGCCGCCGGGTCCGGTCACCGGGCGGTGGAGGGGCGGGTCAGTTGTTGGCGATGAAGTCCGCGACCAGGCGGTTGAACTCGTCGGGGTGCTCGATCATCGCCCAGTGGCCGCAGCGGTTGAGCAGCACCAGGCGCGAGTTCGGGACGCGCCCGGGAGTTCTTCGACGCGATGCGCGCCGCGCACCAGAACCCGCCCGCGGACGGCTCTCCGCACGAACGGCTGACGTGGCACCTGCAGAAGACCGGCGAGGCCTTCGTCAGCCACGAGGACTTCCTGCGCCTGCTGCTGGTGCTGGTGATGAGCAACGAGGCGGCCGAAGCCGCCGAAGCGATGCGGACGGTCGTCGAGGTCCGCAGCGAAGGCCGCGACCTGATGCAGCAGATGATCCGCTCGTCGTTCGCGGTCGAGGGCGACGACGTGGCGACCGCCATCGCCGACGAACTCGCGCACTTCGGAATGGCCGGGTTCGACGGCGCTTTCGTGTCGCTGCAGTCGAACGACGGCAAGCCGATCGCCGAACTCATGGCGCAGCTGGCCGACGCGATGGCCGCCCTCGGCGAATCCCGGATCCGCAGCATCCGGGCGCAGTCCGATTAGCCTCGCGCCCGTTCAGGTACGCGAAGTACGGTGGGTGTCAGTCGTTTTCGCGCTCCTCCGCGAGCGTCAGGGCGATGTCGACGATCATGTCCTCCTGCCCGCCGACCAGTCCCCTGCGCCCGGATTCGAGCAGGAGCGTCCGGACGTCGATCCCGTAGCGGGCCGATGCCGCTTCGGCGTGGCGCAGGAAGCTCGAGTACACCCCGGCGTAGCCGAGCGTCAGGGTCTCGCGGTCTACCCGCACCGGTCTGTCCTGCAGCGGGCGGACGATGTCGTCCGCAGCGTCCTGCAAGGCGAACAGATCGCACCCGTGGTCCCACCCGTAGATGTCGGCGACCGCGATGAACGCCTCGAGCGGGCAGTTCCCGGCACCGGCACCGTGGCCGGCCAGGGACGCATCGACCCGCGTCACCCCGTTCTCCACCGCTACGACGGAATTGGCCACCGACAACGACAAGTTCTCGTGCGCGTGGATGCCGATCTCGGTGCCCGGGTCGAGGACGTCCCGGTAGGCGCGCATCCGCTCCGCCACACCGGCCATGGTGAGCCGCCCGCCGGAGTCGGTGATGTAGACGCAGTGCGCGCCGTAGGACTCCATCAGCTTGGCCTGCTCCGCCAACTCGTCGGCGGGCGCCAGGTGGCTCATCATCAGGAATCCCGAGACGTCCATGCCGATTTCGCGCGCCGTCGCGATGTGCTGCGCGGCGACGTCGGCTTCGGTGCAGTGCGTGGCGACCCGGACCGATCGCACACCGAGTTCGTGCGCCCGCTTCAGCTCGCGCACCGTGCCGACACCGGGCAGCAGCAACGTCGTGAGGCGGGCGCGCTCGATCACCTCGGCGGCGGCCTCGATCCACGCCCAGTCGGTGTGCGAGCCGGGACCGTAGTTGAGCGACCCGCCGGCCAGGCCGTCGCCGTGCGCGACCTCGATCGCCCCGACCCCGGCCGCGTCGAGCGCGGCGACGATGCGCTTGACGTCGGACGGGTCGATCCGGTGCCGCACCGCGTGCATGCCGTCCCGGAGGGTCACGTCCTGGACGAAGATGCTGCGCTGGTTCATCGGGCGGCTCCGATCCGCTGGGCGATCCGCTCGGCGATCTGCAGTCCGGCGGAGGTCATGATGTCGAGATTGCCCGCGTACGCGGGCAAGTAGTGCGCGGCGCCCTCGACTTCGAGGAACACCGAGACCTGGTGGGTGGGGCGCGACGAGTCCGCCAGCAGCGTCCCGACCGGCTGCTCGGCCGGGATCTCGGTGATCTGCACCTGCTGCTTGAGCCGGTAGCCGGGCACGTACGCCGCCACGTCGGCGGCCATCTTCTCGACCGACCGCCGGATCTCCTCGTGCGTCGCCGAATCCGGGGCGGAGACCAGGCAGAACACCGTGTCCCGCATGATCAGCGGCGGCTCGGCGGGGTTGAGCACGATGATCGCCTTGCCGCGGCGCGCACCACCGACCGACACGATCGCTTCGGACGTGGTCTCGGTGAACTCGTCGATGTTGGCGCGGGTGCCCGGACCCGCCGACTTCGACGCGATCGAGGCGACGATCTCCGCGTACGCCACCGGCACCACCCGCGAGACGGCCGCGACCACCGGGATCGTGGCCTGGCCCCCGCAGGTCACCATGTTCACGTTGGGCGCGTCCAAGTGCTCGTCGGCGTTGACCGCGGGCACGACGTACGGTCCGATGGCCGCCGGTGTCAGGTCGATCATCCGCTTGCCCAGCGGCATCAGGCGGGCGTTGTTCGCCGCGTGCGCCTTCGCGGACGTCGCGTCGAAGACGATCTCGATGTCGTCGAAGCCGGGCATCGCGACGAGCCCCTCGACACCGTCCGCGGTGGTGGGCACGCCCAGCCGGGCCGCTCTCGCCAGCCCGTCGGACGCCGGGTCGATGCCGACCAGGGCGCCCATCTCGAGGCGTTCCGAACCGCGCAGCACCTTGATCATGAGATCGGTGCCGATGTTGCCCGATCCGATGATCGCGACCTTGGTCATTCGTCGACTCCTCACTGGAAACGGGCGGTCACGGCGCCGAGCCCGGACAGGGTGGCGGTGACGGCGTTGCCGGCCGCGACAGGTTTCATCGGGCCGAGTGCGCCGGAGAGCACGACCTGCCCGGCTCGCAGCGGCTGGCCGAGGTCGCGGGCCGTCCGGGCCAGCCAGCCCACCGCCGCGACGGGGTCGCCCAGGCAAGCGGTGCCGACGCCGGTGGACACCTGGTGTCCGTCGACGGCCATCTCCATGACGACCTCCGCGGGCTCGACCTCGTCGAGCGTGCGGCGCTGGGTGCCGAGGACGTACAGCCCCGCGGAGGCGTTGTCCGCCACCGTGTCACCGAAGCTGATGTCCCAGGCCGCGATGCGGCTGTCGCAGATCTCCAGCGCTGCCACGGCGTACTCGATCGCACCGCGGACCTGAGCCGCGTCGAGCGGACCGTCGACCAGGTCGGCGCCCAACACGAACGCCACCTCCGCCTCGACCCTCGGCTGCAGCAGGCGTGCGACCGGGATGACCTCCCCGTCGCCGTACTGCATGTCGTCGAACAGCAGACCGAGGTCCGGCTGGTCGACTCCGAGCTGCTGCTGGACCGCTTCCGAGGTCAGGCCGATCTTGCGGCCCACCACCGTCGCCCCCGCCGCCTCCCGGAGCTCGGCCAGGCGGCGCTGCACGGCGTACGCGGCCTCGAGGTCGTCACGGCCGATCAGGTCCCGCACCGGCGCGCAGGGCACGCCGGTCGCAGCGGCGGACGCGAGCCGGTCAGCGGCGGCGGCGATGGTGGAAGTCGTGGACTGACTGCTCATGGCGCCCACTGTCCAGACCGGGCGCGGCCCCGACCAGGCATTCGTCTCGCTCAGCGATACGCTCGGGTGATGACGGGCGCAGACCTCGACACCGTGCTCGGCAAGGCCGTGACGATCCTGCGTGCCTACCGGCCGGAGGACCACGTGCTCGCCCTCGCCGAACTGGTCCGCCGGACCGGCCTGCACAAGGCGACCGTGCACCGCCTCGCGCGCGATCTCGTCGCGAACCGGCTGCTCGACCGCGTCGACGGCGGGTACCGGCTCAGCGGCGGGCTGTTCGAACTCGGCATGCTCGCCTCCCTCGAACGCAGCCTGCTCGAGGTCGCGATGCCGTTCCTGCAGGACCTGTACGAGCGCACCCACGAGACGGTGCACCTCGGCGTCCGCGAAGGCCACGACGTCGTGTACGTCGCGAAGATCGGCGGGCACCGCCAGGCCGACGCCCCGTCCCGGACCGGCGGCCGAAACCCGTTGCACTGCACGGCGATCGGCAAGGTCCTCCTCGCCCACGCCCCCGCGGAGGTGCAGCGCGAGGTGCTGGCCGCGCCCATGGTCCGGCGAACCGCGCACACCGTGGTGGCCCCCGGCATCCTGCACAACCAGCTGGTGCGGGCAGCCGAAACCGGAGTCGCGTTCGAGCACGAGGAATCCGCGCTGGGCATCGCGTGCGTGGCCGCTGCCGTCTTCGGAACGGGCGATGAACCCGTCGCCGCGATCAGCGTGACCGGACCGACCGGCCGCTTCCGCCCGGAAGCCCAGACCGCCACCGTGCTGGCGACCGCGGAGGCGCTGCGCAGCACCATCGCCCGCCGGGAGCAGCTCCGGTAGCACCGGCCGCTGACCTGCGCGATCAGCAGCGGGTGGGGTGGCGTGGGATCCTCCGGGCGGGCGCGGGGAAGGCGAGGTGCGGCCATGGGGGAACTACCGGCGGGCGCGGGCCGGGCGTCGACCGATCGCGTCGTCTTCGGCGTCACCGCGCTGCTGGTCCTGTTCTTCCTCGGGTGGGGCATCGCCTCGCCGGCGACGCTCGGCGCGTTCGCCGAAGCCGGGTTGCGGTGGGCCGTGGACGACATCGGCTGGGGGTACTCGCTGGCCGCGACGGGGTTCGTGGTCTTCGTCGGGTGGCTCGCGCTGAGCCGCTACGGATCGATCCCGCTGGGCGGGGACGACGAGGAACCGGAGTTCCACACGCTGTCGTGGATCGCGATGATGTTCATCGCGGGCATGGGGATCGGCCTCATGTTCTTCGGCGTCGCCGAACCGCTCGCGCACTACGTCCAGCCACCACCGGAAACGGTGGATCCGATGACCGCCACCGCGGTGCGGACGTCGTTCGCGACGACGCTGTTCCACTGGGCGCTGCACCCGTGGGCGATCTACGCGGTGGTCGGGTTGACGATCGCCTACGGCACCTTCCGCCGGGGCCGGCGCCAGATGATCAGTTCCGCGTTCGCTCCCCTGCTCGGGCAGCGGCGCGGGGTCAAGCCGCTGGGGAAGGTCATCGACGTCCTCGCGCTGCTCGCGACGCTGTTCGGTTCGGCGGCTTCGCTGGGCATCGGCACGCTGCAGATCAGCAGCGGGATGCGCAGCGCGGGCTGGATCGCCGCCGTCAGCATCCCGGTGCTGGTGGTGATCATCGGCGTGCTGACGATCTGCTTCGTCGCCTCCGCGGTCTCCGGGGTTTCCCGGGGAATCCAGTGGCTGTCCGGCACCAACGTCGTCCTCGCGGCGCTGCTGGCGCTGTTCGTGCTGGTCACCGGTCCGACGGTGTTCATCCTCAGCCTGATCCCGACGTCGATCGGCAACTACGTCGGCGACTTCGCGAGCATGGCAGCGCGCACCGGGGCCACCGGGAGCGCAGCTCTCGACGAGTGGCTCTCGCACTGGACGATCTTCTACTGGGCGTGGTGGATCTCCTGGGCGCCGTTCGTCGGCACGTTCCTGGCCCGGATCAGCCGGGGCCGCACGATCCGGCAGTTCGTCGGCGGGGTGCTGCTGGTGCCCAGCGCGGTCAGCGTGGTCTGGTTCGCGATCTTCGGCGGCAGCGCGATCGACCTGCAGCGCGGTGGCGTCGACGTGGCCGGTTCCGGCGGCGAGGAAGTGCAGATCTTCACCGTCATCCGCGCGCTGCCGATCCCGACTGCCCTCACCGTGCTGGTCATCGTCCTGGTGGCGATCTTCTTCATCACCGGCGCGGATTCGGCGTCGCTGGTGATGGGCAAGTTCTCGCAGCGCGGCACGATCTCACCCCGGAAGTGGATGATCGTGTTCTGGGGCGTGGCCACCGGATCCGTCGCGGCGATCATGCTGATGTCCGGCGGCGACCACGCCCTGGAGGGGATCCAGAACCTGACGTTCCTCGCCTCCGTGCCGTTCGCGCTGGTCATGGTGCTGATGTGCGTGTCGCTGACCAAGGACCTGCGCGGCGATGAACTGATCCACCGCCGAAGACGAGCCGAGCAGGTCCTCTCGAAGCTCGCCGACGAAGAGCCCCGGGACGAGACCGGCTGACGTCGTCAAGACCTCGACTCGGTCCGGTGCCAAGCGCTCCAAGCGAGGTGGGCGAACGGGATGATCACCAGCAGGTCGACGAGGTAGGCGACCCACTCCAGCCGGAGCACCCGCCCGAGCGGAAACGCAACGGCCGCAAGGCAGATCAACGCGGCCACCCACCACGGCGACATCCGGGTCCAGAGCAGGAGAACGCCGAAGACCAGCAGGGACAACGGGAAGGTCGGCCCCGGCAACCACAGCACCAGAAGGCTCTGCGGCGGGTAGTCGTCGAACCGCGCCAAAGCCACCTGGTCGTGCAACCCGAATACGCCTTCGAAGAACCCCTGCAACCCGAACGCGATGCTGCCGAACATCCCGATCAGCAGCAGCAACAACCAGATCCCGGCCACCAGCGGAATCCGTTCGCGCAACCGTTCGTACTGCCCGATCAACCCGTAAACCCAGGGAACCATGGACAGCGCGATCAACATCCCGCCGTTCACGCCGTAATGCCCATCGACCCAGAAGAACGGCGAAGCAGCGAAGATGACCGGCCCGAGCACGAGCCCCACCGCCTGCAACCGCCGCACCACCATCGGCGCAGGTTAGGACCCCCCACAAGGCTCCGCAACAACGGCGATTCCCGGTCGCAGGTCAGTCGTCGAGGAGCGCGAGCCACGTCGGGTCCGCGGTGAGCGCGTGCTCGCCGGGGTCTCGCCAGGATTCGTCCTTGTTGTGCCGGGGCAAGCTCCGCACCCGGAGGCCGCTGCGTTCGGCGTCCTCGTGCTCGCCGAAGTACTCCTCGATGCGGTTCGTCAGCTCCTCGACCAGCTGCCGCTGCTCCGGGCAGGAGATCCGGTTGACCGTCTCCCGCGGATCCGCCCGCAGGTCGAACAGTTCGTCCGGCCCGTCCGGGTAGCGGCGGACGAGCTTGTGGCGCGATGTGCGGATCATCCGCAGGTCCCCGTACTCGGCGAAGACGGCGTCCGGCCAGTCCCCCGCCGCTTTGCCGAGCCACAGGTCTCGGTGCGACCGGCCGGGGTAGTCGCGTTCGGCCGGCGGTGTGAGACCGGCGTGCTCGACGATGCTCAGGAAGGTGTCGCAGTGGGTCACCGGTTCCCTCCTGATCTGTCCGCTCAGGACGTTGCCGGGGTGGTTGATGATCAGCGGAACGCGGATCGACTCCTCGACCACGTTGTAGGGGACGGTGCCGTTGCCCTTGCCCCAGATGCCGTGGTGCCCGGCGTTCAAACCGTGGTCGGACGTGTACACCACCAGGGTCGACTCGCGCAGCCCCTGGGCCTCCAGCTCGTCGACCAGCCGCCCGAGCTGCTCGTCGACCTCGCTCACCGAGGCGTAGTACTGGGCCAGCGCCTCGCGCGGATCGTTGCGGCTGGTGTACATGGCTTCCGACCGCAGCCTCCCGAACGGGTGGGTCGCGTCCTGCGGGATGTCGGCGAAGGTCCCGCGGCGGTAGCGCTCCACCAGGCGTTCCGGGTGGCCCGACCAGGGGCTGTGCGTGGCGAGGTATCCCACGAACAGGAAGAACGGCTGTTCCGCCTGCCGGTTGCGGAGGAACTCCACGGCGTGGTCGGTGATCGCATGCGGGTTGTAGCGACCCGGCGCGGGCGTCGACTTCGGCCAGGGCGATTCGTACCCCTGCGGCACGCGGACCGGTGCGCCGTGGGAATACCAGTAGTCGAAGCCTCCGGGGCGCACGTCGGGGCGCCCCAGGTGCCACTTGCCGGACAGACCCGTCACGTAACCGGCGTCGTGGAACACGCGGGCCAAGGTCAGCTCCGACTCCAGCCATGGAGTCGCCATCACCTCGGGATCGCTCTCCGCCAGGTAGTCGTGCACGCCGTGCTGCGAGGGCAGGCGGCCGGTCCACAGCGACGCCCGGGCCGGCGAGCACACCGGTGACGGGGTGAACGCGTTGTCCATCCGGACGCCGGTGGCCGCGAGGTGGTCGAGCGTCGGCGTTCGCAGCTCCGAGTTGCCGTAGCAGCCCGCTGCCCACTGCGCGTGGTCGTCCGTGCACACGACGAGAACGTTGGACGGCATCCGCAACTTCCTCCCTTGACAAGTCCGGGCCGACGGCCCGTAATAGCACCTTAAAGGTTGGACCTCTGGACCTCCAATCTTTTCCTTGCTCTCCCCCGCGGTATCGGAGGATGGTCGTCATGCCCGCACTTCAAGCACCTGCTGCGCAGCGGGTTCGCCCTGTCCTGCTGGTGGTCGCGCTGCTTCTGGCGGTCGGCAGCTACCAGCTCAACAACACGATGATCGCCCCCGCGAACCCGCAGATCATCGCCGGATTGGGCACCACGACCGCCGCGATCGGGTTCGCGCAGACGCTGTTCTTCCTGGTCTCGGCGATCGCCTCGGTCGTGGTGACGAGGCTGAGCGACTGGGTCGGACGCCGCCGCGCCCTGCTGGCCGTCCTCGGCGTCATGATCCTCGGCGAGGCGTTGTGCGCAGTCGCCACGAGCGACGCCGTCTACATCGCGGGGCGGGCGATCAGCGGATCCAGCGGCGCGGTCTTCGCCTTCGCGTTCCTGATCCTGCGGGAGACCATGACGCTGGGCGGGTTCAGCAAAGCCCTGGCGATCATCGCGGCGATCAAGAGCGGCGTCGGCGGGTTCGAATCCGTGGCGGGCGGCGCGATCGCCGATTTCCTCGGCTTCCGGGGAGTCTTCTGGTTCATGATCGCCTTCACCTGCGTCGCCGCAGTCGTCGCGCGCTTCGCGATCCCGGAGACGCGCGCGGCCGAACGGCAGCGGTTGGACTGGCCGGGCTCGATCACCATCAGCCTCGGGTTCACCGGGGTGCTGACCGCGCTCTCGCAAGGCGGGACCTGGGGTTGGGGCGACGTCCGCACGCTGGGCTTCCTGATCGGCGGTCTGGTGTTCCTGGCGTTGTTCCCGATCGTCGAACGCCGCCAGCCGCAGCCGCTGATGGACGCCTCCCGCCTCGCCTCTCGCCGGTCGTGGCCGCTGCTGGCGACCAACGTCCTCGTCCTCGCGGGCGCTTTCAGCGCCACCGGATTCGTGGTCCCGCTGCTCAGCCAGTCCGCGAACGGCGGATTCGGGATGTCCGCGACGATGTCCGCGCTGCTCTACGTCATGCCGGTGTCGACGGTGGGATTCCTCGTCGCACCGATCGCCGGCTGGCTGGCGCCCCGCGTCGGTTGGCGAGCACTGCTCGTCGGCGGACTCGGCGCGACCACGGTGGCGATGGTCGTGCTGCCGCTGTTCGCCGGCAACCCGGTGGTCGTGTTCGCGATCATCGTCGTGCTCGGCGGCTTCTACACGGGGCTGGTGCTGACCTCCCTGGACGGGCTGGGCGTGCTGCTCTCCCCACCCGACGCCCCCGGCTCGCTCACCGGGCTGAACACCGCGGCGTTCGGCATCGGCGCTTCGCTGGGCACCGCGGTCACCTCGACGGTGATCTCCCAGATCTCCGGCGGCAAGACCGGCAACATCGCGGGTTTCACCGGGGCGCTGTGGGTGTGCGCCGGGCTCGTGCTGGCCGGACTGCTCGTGTCGCTGCTCATCCCCCGCGACGGCGTGGGCGTGGTCGAGGGCGAGAATGCGGTGAGGACGAGTTGAGGAGCAACGGATGGCGCTGATTCGCACGCTCAAGACGCAGGCCGCCACCGAACTGCGCAAACTGATCGGCGAGGAGTACCGCCCCGGCGACCGCCTGCCGCCCGAAGGTCAGCTCGCCCAACGGATTGGGGTCAGCCGCAACACCCTCCGCGAGGCGTTGGGGGATCTGGCTCTCGAAGGGCTCGTGGAGCGGCGTTGGGGCGTTGGCACCGTGGTGCGCGAGCGCACCGGTCCGGTTTCGCTCAGCCTCACCGAGATCATCCCGGTGCGGGAGATCATCCACGGCTACGGGCACGAAGCGACGTTGCCGCACGTCGCCATCGAGGAGGTCGGCTGCGACGCCGAGCTCGCCGAGACGCTCCAGATCGAACCGGGCACCCCGGTGTGGAGCATCGAGCGGGTCTTCGCCGTCGACGGCACACCGGCCGTGCTGATGCGCGATTGGGCCAGGAAGCACTACCGGGACGCGGAATTCGACCCGCACCCCTTGTCCGATGTGGACACCGATCTGATCACGCTGATCAGATCGGCGGGCGCGCCGCTGAGCCGGGTGGAAGGACATCTCGACGCCGTCGAAGCCGACGCCACCACCGCCCGGCTGCTCGGGGTGAAGCGCGGACGCCCGCTCGTGTGCGTGACGCAGACCTGCTTGTCCGAACGCGGAAACGTGCTCCTGCACACCGAGGTGCACTACCGCACCGACGTCATCAAGCTCAACATCAACCGAACGATCCGGCGGTAGAGCCGCTCAGCAGCGTCGGGTACCAGCAGTCCTTGCAGGAACCGAGGAACCTCCCGCGCCTGTTCGACGAGGTCCGCGACGCCGGTCCTGATCCCGACCTGCCGATGATCATCGTATCCGCGATGGGCACCGACGCGTTCGCCGACGAACTGGTCCCACCCGAAGCCTGCGAATCAGCAGCCGAATCCGGCCGAGCCAAGCATCGGCTCTACACCGACATCGCTGCGGCACTCCCCCAAGCCGAAGTACGTCGTGTCGACGACGCCGGCCACTCCGGCATCGCCTGGCTCCGCCCGGACGCCGTGATCCAGGCGATCCGAGACGCGTTTCCGCGCTGACCACCGCGGAAAGCGGTTCGGGGGGGGGGGGGGGGGGGGGCCCCCCCCCCCCCGTGAGGGTATGTGGGGGGGGGGTTGGCCCGGGGGGTTTGGTATCGGA
>NZ_JBEOVY010000274.1:0-10757 GCF_040295745.1 Saccharopolyspora sp. NPDC002686 | reverse complement strand
GTCAGCGGCGCGTAGTTAAAAGCCTGCGGGTTCAACGCCCGTTCTGCAAGGGGGCACCCCCGATTTTGGGGCGTATCGCGCGCCACATTTTCGGTAGCGGAGCGTCCCTTCGCAATTACGTTCGGGAGTTGCCGGCGCGGTGTTCGTCGAGCACTCGGCGCACGGTCGCGGCGAACTCCAGCGGGCGCTCGGTCGCGCCGACGTGGCCGCCGGGGAACTCCGCGAACCCGGCCCCGGTGTGCTGCGCGATGTGCTCGGCTGGCCTGCGCAGCAGCTGGCCCGCCGAATCGCGGCCTGCGGCCAGGACCAGGCGGTCGGACCTGCTCCGCAGGGCGTCCAGGTCGGGGACGTAACCGGTGAACTGGGTCAGGACGTGCTCGAGGAAGATCGGCATGTTCGCCACCATCCGGTCCATAGCCTCGGTTCGCGGGATCTCGGCGGGTTCCGGAGCGTCGCCGCCGGAGGTTCCGGCCGCCATGACAGCCATGGCGGCGGCCACACCGTCGCGCAGGTAGGTCTCACGCACCTCGCGGAAGAACGCCCGGTGCTCGGCCGCGTCGGGGAGCAGTTCCACCGACGGCGGTTCGTGGGCGACCACCAGCTCCGGCGGGTTCGGGAAGTGCGCCAGCAATTCCAGTGCGGCGATCGCCCCGGAACTGGTGCCGAGCACGAAGATGGGCTCATCGGGCCGGGCGACCAGATCGAGGATCCGCCGGGCATCGGCGCTGTGAACCTCGACCTGCTGCCCGGTCGGCGCGGAATCCGCGCTGCTGCGGGAAAAACACCTCGGGTCGTAGCTGACCACTGTGTACTGATCGGCGAGGTCGTCCGCCAGCACGTCGAAGATGCCGGCATCTCCCGAACCGCCGGGGATCAGCAGCAGCACCGGTCCGTCGCCGCGCGTTTCGTAGTGCAGCGTCGCTCCCGGCACCTCGGCGGTGCCGGTCTTGATGTCGGTCATGCGTCGTCCAAATCTCCTGGCTCGGACGGCCAGTTCTCCAGTGCGATGTGGAGGGCGTGGACGGCCTGTTCCCAGGACGTCCGCACCGAGCGGGAATGGCCGAAGCCGCCGCTGGCCTCGAGGTGGGCGTAACCGTGGAAAGTGCTGCGCAGCAAGCGAACCGCGTCCGTGATGGCAGGTTCGTCCAGCCCGTACCCGCGCAGCAGCGAGTACGGCAGCTCCATGCAGCGCAGGTGCCCGCGGGATTCCGCGACGACCTCGGGGGCCAGCTGGATCTGGGTCGCCGCGTAGCGACCGGGGTGTTCCAGCGCGTAGGCGCGGTAGGCGTCGGCGAACGCGACGAGCGCGTCGCGGCCCGCCCGGCCGGCGATCGCCGAGCCGATGCGGTCGGCCAGTTCTCCGGCGGCCAGGACCGCGACCCGCGCCCGCAGCTCGGCCACGTTGCGCACGTGCGAGTACAGGCTCGCGTCCTTGACGCCGAAGTGCCGCGCCAGCGCCGAGATCGTCACGTTGGCGAAGCCTTCGGCGTCGGCCATGTCGGCGGCTGCTTCGGTGATCCGCTCCGCGGTGAGTCCCGCGCGTGCCATCTCCGCCCCTCCAAAACCTAGAGCCTCTAGGTTTCATCCTAGGTTAGCTAGGTCGACGGACCGGAGCGACCGATTTTCCCGGCGGGGAACGAGCAGGTCAGGGCAGGATTCCCTGGCGGCGGGCGACCACCACGGCTTCGTGGCGGTTGTGGACCTCGAGCTTGTGCATCGCACTGCGCAGGTAGGCCTTGACCGTCTCCGGCCGCAGGGACAGGCGCTTGCCCACTTCGGCGTTGGTGCAGCCCAGGGCGACCTGGGACAGGACGTCGAGTTCGCGCGGCGTCAACTTCGCCGTCGGCGTCTCCTCCGGCTTCGAGGTGAGACCGGCCAGCCGGTCGCAGGCGTGGTGCAGGCGGTCGCGGAGAGCGGAATCGTCGAGTCCCTGCGCGATGGCGCGGAACTCCGCGTGCAGCTCCCGCACCTCTTCCAGAGCCACCTGCTCGCGGTGGCCGATGTCCTCCGCCGCGCGCATCAGCCGCAGCCTGCGATCGACCTCGTCGCGCACCGCGAGCTCGCCGGCCAAACGCCTGGTCACGCCCATCGCGACGTCGATCGCCCGATCACCCAGCCGGGCCACGCCGCGTGCCGCGCTGTAGAGCACGCCGCGGACCGAACCGTCCACCAGCACCGGAGCGGCGACCACCGAGCTGATCCCCTCGGCGAGCACCGGGCCGTCGTAGTCGTGGCTGATGGTCGGCGAGCTGGCGTAGTCGCTGACCGCGGCCGGTCGACCGGCCGCCAGCACCCGGCCGCCGAGCCCCGCAGCCGCCCGGATCTGCAGCCCCTTCAGCATGTTCGTGCGCACCCCGGCCAGCTCGGACAGGCGCATCGTGCCTCCAGCGGCCTGTCCGCCGAACGTCACGGGCATGTCGGCCCGATGCCGCAGCGCGCGGACGGCCTGGCGGAAGGCGTCGCCGTCGTCCGGACGCAGGAGCGCTTCACCGCCGTTTCGCACATCCACCCCTTTCCGGGGGTAGCCGGGACTGCTGTGTGGCGCGGAGCATAACGCCCGGCAGCGCCGGGGCAAAGAAGCCGGGAAGGGGCCGACCGTGAGCATCGAGCCGAGCACCACCACTGGAACCGCACCAGCAGCCCGCGTGGCAGAACTGCTCGAGCGGTTCGGCGCCCCGGGCGCCAACGCGGCGGAGCTGCTCTGCGACGACCATCCGGCCGATGCGGTCGCGTTCACCGTCGTGGACTCCGATCTGTCCAGTCAGGACCTCACCTACGGCCAGCTGCGGCGCGACTCGGCGCGTTTCGCCGCCGCGCTGGCCGATCTCGGCGTGGCCCCCGGCGATGCGGTCGCCGTGCTGATGGGCAAGTCCGCCGATCTGGTCGTGGCCCTGCTGGGGATCTGGCGTCGCGGCGCCGTCCACGTGCCGCTGTTCACCGCGTTCGCACCCCCGGCGATCGCCCTGCGATTGCGGGCCAGCGACGCGAAGGTCGTGGTGGTCGACGCCGACCAGCGCGCGAAACTCGCGCCGAGCGAGGACATCCCGGCCGATGCGCCGTGGCGGACCATCGTCGCCGGCGACTCCTCCGCCGAGCTGTCCTTCGCCGCGCTGCTCGACCGGTACACCGGTGACGAGCCGAGCGGGCAGGCAGTGCCGCTCGGCGGGGACGGGCTGCTCGTGCAGCTGTTCACCTCGGGCACCACCGGCACCCCGAAGGGCGTTCCGGTGCCCGTCCGCGCGCTGGCCTCCTTCCAGGCGTACCTGGAGTTCGGGCTGGACGTGCGGGAAGACGACGTGTTCTGGAACGCCGCCGACCCGGGCTGGGCCTACGGCCTGTACTACGCGATCCTCGGGCCGCTGGCGGCCGGTCGGCGCAGCATCCTGCTGCACGCCGGATTCTCGGCCGCGTTGACCTGGAAGGTGATGCGCGAGTTCGGGGTCACCAACTTCGCCGCCGCGCCGACCGTCTACCGCAGCCTCCGCACCGACACCTCGGCCGATCCCGCCGGAATCCGGCTCCGCCGCGCCTCGTCGGCGGGAGAACCGCTGACCCCGGAGGTGGTTTCCTGGTCCGAGCGGGAGCTGGGCGTCACCGTGCGGGACCACTACGGGCAGACCGAGCACGGCATGATGATCGTCAACGCCTGGGCCGACGGGGTCCGCGACGAGATCAAGCCGGGATCGATGGGCGCCGCCCTGCCCGGCTGGTCGGCCGAAGTGCTCGACGACGACCGGGACGAACCCGCCGCCGTCGGCGCCGCCGGGCGGATCGCGATCGACGTGGCGGGCAGCCCGCTGATGTGGTTCACCGGCTACACCGACGCGCCGGAGAAGACCGCCGAGCGGTTCACCGCCGACGGCCGCTGGTACGTGACCGGTGATGCCGGTTCCCGCGATGCGGACGGGGCGTTCTTCTTCTCGTCCCGCGACGACGACGTGATCATCATGGCCGGCTACCGGATCGGGCCGTTCGACGTGGAGAGCGTGCTGGTCCAGCACGAATCGGTCGCCGAAGCAGCGGTGGTCGGCGTCCCCGACGAGCTGCGCGGCGAGGTCCTGGAGGCCTTCGTCGTGCTGCGCTCGGGGACGACCGGCGACGACGCGCTGGTGGCCGAGCTGCAGCAGCTGGTCAAGCGGAAGTTCGCCGCGCACGCCTACCCGCGATCGGTGCACTTCGTCGAGCAGCTGCCCAAGACGCCGAGCGGGAAGATCCAGCGCTTCGTGCTCCGCGAGCAGCGCCGCGGCTGATCACCAGCCGGGCTCGCCGGTGATCTCGGTGCAGGTGAGCCCGTCGTGCTCGGCGGGCTCACCGACCAGCGCCCGCGCGGCGATCTGGTCGACGTCCAGGCAGCGCACCGGGCGGCCGTCGACGAGCAGCGGAGCGCGTTGCCGGCCTGCTGCGGCGTAGGCCAGCACGCGCTGCGGCTCGCTGCCGTCGGCCAGCCGGATGCGCTCGGATCCGTGCAGGTGGACCAGCCGGTAGCGGACGCCGCGGCCTTCGCACTGGTCGAGCACCCGGCGTTGTTCCGGCGTGGCGAACCAGAGCGCGTGCTCCTCGACCACGCCGGGCGCGGCGGTCAGCACGGCTGGACGTTGTCCGTCGCGGACCCGCAGCCCAGCGGCCCACACCGCGGACAGTCCGGTGCAGCGCGCGCTGAGGGCCACCACCGGCCCGGTGAGCCTCAGCTCCTCGCGCAGCCAGGTGATCTTCGCCGGGCAGGCGTTGGATCCGTAGGCCAGCACGAGCTGTCGACCCCGCATCGGCTCCGCCCCGCGCTCACCGAGCCAGCTGTCCAAGCAGCTCCCGTCCGAACCGTCGCGGCTGACGCGCCATCCGGAGGGAGCGGAGGAATCCGGGGCCAACGCCCAGCCGACGCCGTCGGAGTGGACGAACGAAAAACCTGGTCGGGCACCGGGGTAGGGGAGAGCCGGGTAGTCGGCGTCAGAGAACGGCGATCGGGCGGCGGCTGGCAGCTCGGGGCTCAACATCGCCGCCCAGCATCCCGTCCGAACCACCTCGGAGCCAGGAAATCGCGCCCGCGAGTCGGCTCAGCAGGACTGCATGAGCTCCGCGCAGCGTTCGCCGATCATCATGGCGGGAGCGTTCGTGTTGCCACCGGTGACCGACGGCATGATCGAGGCGTCCGCGACGCGCAGACCCTCGATGCCGCGCACGCGGAGCTCGGGGTCGACCACGGCGCGCTCGTCGGTTCCCATCCGGCAGGTGCCGACCGGGTGGTAGACGGAGTGGATGCGGTTGGGCAGCTCGCGGGCCAGCGCTGCGTCGTCGCGGACGTCGGGTCCGGGGTGCAGTTCGCCGGTGACGACTCCGGCGAGGTGCCTGCTCGCCATCACCTCGCGCACCCGCTTCATCCCGTCGATCAGGAAGCGCGCGTCGTCGGGATCGGCGAGGTAGGCCGGATCGATCAGCGGTGCCGCCGCCGGGTCCGCGGAGGCCAGCCGGATCTCGCCGCGGCTCTTCGGGTAGATCAGGGTCGGCATGACGGTGAGCGCGGGGCGCCGGTCGACGGCGTGCCGCACCGATTTGTCCTGGTTGGGGGAGGGGTAGGACCACGGCAAGGTGTGGATCTGCAGATCCGGCCGCGCGCTGGAGGGGTCGGTGCGGACGAAGGCCATGCTGTCGAAGACCGTTCGGCCCAGCCAGGTGTCGCCCCGGGTGGCCTCGCTCAGGATGCCGTTGAGGAAGTGCGGCGCGGTGCCCCGGTGCCGGGCCGTCGGCGCCAGGAAGGTCATCGGCACGAACAAGTGGTCGTGGAGGTTCTTGCCGACCGGCAGGTCCGCCGCGACGTCGATGCCGAGCCCCCGCAGGTGGTCGGCGGGGCCCACCCCGGACAGCATCAGGATCTGGGCCGAACCCACCACGCCGGCCGACAGCACCACCTCGCGGGCGGCGCGGATCACGCGCGGACCGGACTTGCCGAGCACCTCCACGCCCACCGCGCGGCCGCCCTCGATCACCACCCGGGAGACCATCGCCCCGGTCTCGACCTGCGGCGCAGTCCTGCGGGTGTCGCGCAGGTACGCGTGGGAGGTGCTGAAGCGGGTGCCGTTGTGCGCGCTCATCTGCACGACGCCCACGCCTTCCTGGGAGGCGCCGTTGTAGTCGTCGTTCTTGGCGACGTCCAAGCTCTCGCTCATCGCGTCGATCAGCGCGCTCGACGCCGGGGTCAGGTCCTTCTGCCGGGTCACCTGGACCGGGCCGCCCGCGCCGCGCAGGTCGCTGGAGCCGCCTTCCCAGTTCTCCATCCGCTTGAAGGCGGGCAGCACGTCGTCGAAGCTCCAGCCCTTGCAGCCCTCGGCCGCCCAGTCGTCGTAGTTGCTGCGGTGGCCGCGCACGAACAGCATCCCGTTGACCGCGCTGGAACCGCCGACGAGCTTGCCGCGCGTCGTCGGGATCTGGCGTCCCGCCGCGTTCTCCTGCGCGACCGTGCGGTAGCCCCAGTCGAACCGCTTCTTGATCTGGGGAACCGAGTGCACGATCGTGATCATCCCGGGGACGCGCACGAACCGCGACCGGTCCCAGCCGCCCGCTTCCAGCAGGAGCACGCGCGCACCGGTTTCGGCCAGGCGACTCGCCACGATGGCCCCGGCGCTGCCCGCGCCGACGACGATGTAGTCGGTCTCCTCGGTCACCACGACCTCCACTTGTGCGTTGAGGGCTACGGAAAACGTGTTGGCGGCGCGGAGCCGGCCGACGGCGCCGCAGTGCTCGAGCCGTCGAGCACCCGATCACACGATTGAAGTGAAACATGTTCTTGTTGATGGAGGCAACATCCCGTCGAAGCGGATGGCCAACTGCTTCGGATGAGCCGTGCGGCGTCCGCGTGCGCTACGCGTGAAGGCGAGCCACCGCTTTGTTGAGCGCTTATTGGGTGGTTGACCCCACCTGGTGGAGGCTTCGTCGCGAGTGTGTTGAGTTCTCGCCCGGAATGTTCCGGTGGCCGGTGGATCGTCGCAACAAGTTCTAGTTATGCGTCCGGCGCCTGGTTGATGCGGTGGCCCCGTGAGCACTTTGTGGGGTCATGGCACCAGGAAGTGCTCACGGGGACCGGGCTACTTGGCGGAATGTCCGAGCCTGGTGCGCACCGCGGTGGTGGCGCAGGCGATCACGGCGAGACCGCCGACGACCGTGGGCCAGGTGAGGTCTTCGCCCAGGAACAGCGCGGCCCAGCAGATGCTCATCACCGGCTGGGTGAGCTGCACCTGGCTGACCTGCGCCATCGGCCCGATCGCGAGACCCCGGTACCAGGCGAAGAAGCCGAGGTACATGCTCACCACCGCGAGGTAGGCGAACGCGGCCCACTCGACGGCGGTTCCGCTCGGGGACTGCTGCGCCATCGAGAAGCCGGTCAGGGCGATCATCAGCGGTGCGGCGAGCACGAGCGCCCAGGACACGGTCTGCCAGGCGCCGAGCTCGCGGGCGAGCAGGCCGCCTTCCGCGTAGCCGATGGCGGCCGCCGCAACGGCGCCGAACAGCAGCAGGTCGGACCAGTGCAATCCGCTGATCCCGCCGCCCTGCAAAGCGGCGAACACGACCGCCACGGCCGAGCCGGCGGCCGCCGTGATCCAGAACCGGGCCGGCGGGCGTTCGCGTCCGCGCAGCACTGCTGCCACCGCGGTCGCCGCGGGCAGGACGGCGATCACGACGGCTCCGTGGCTGGCCGGGGTGGTGGTGAGGGCGAACGAGGTCAGCACGGGAAAGCCCACGACCACGCCACCGGCGACGATCGCCACGCGACCCCACTGCGCGCCGCGGGGCAGCCGCTGCCGGGTGATCGCTAGCGCTGCGGCCGCGAGCAGGGCGGCGATCGCAGCGCGACCGGAACCGATGAACAGCGGCGACATCCCGCCGCCCGCAAGGGCGACGCGGGTGAACGGCACGGTGAAGGAGAACGCGCCCACGCCGAGCAGGCCCCACCCGAGGCCTGCCCGAGAACGGGATAGCGCTGTCGGATCGGCGAGAGTAGCGCTACTCTGTAGTCTCATGTCGAACGATAGCAGCTCGCGGATCGTCGCGGGACTCCGCGACTGGATCGAGACGGCGCCGCCGGGCGCGAAGCTGCCGTCGACGCGCGAGCTGGTGGCGCGCTACGGGGCGAGTCCGGTGACGGTGCAGAAGGCGCTGAGGACGTTGACCTCGCAGGGAATGGTGGAAAGCCGTCCCGGCGTCGGCACCTTCGTGCGCGCGGTCCGCGTTGCCCGCCCGAACGACTACGGATGGCAGACCGCGGCTCTCGGCGCGCCGCTGCACCGCATCCGGCAGCTGTCCACGGCGCTGCACACCGCGCCGAACGACGCGGTAGCGCTGCACGCGGGTTACCCGGACCGGGAGCTGCTCCCGGAACGCCTGGTGCGCTCCGCGTTCACCCGAGCCGCGCGCAGCGAGGCGGCGGTCAGCAGGCCGCCGGCCGCGGGCCTGCCGGAGCTGCAGACGTGGTTCGCGGCCGAACTGGGCACGGCGACGCCGGTCGGAGTCGCGCCCCCGGCGCCGAGCGATGCGGTGATCCTCCCGGGTATCCAAAGTGGACTCAGCACGGCATTCCGCGCACTGGTCGGCGCGGGCCGGCCGCTGCTGGTGGAATCGCCCACCTACTGGGGTGCGATCCTCGCCGCCGAACGAGCCGGTGTGCAGGTCGTCCCCGTCCCCAGCGGCATCCACGGCCCGGACCCGGCGGAGCTGGCCCGCGCGTTCGAGGGGACCGGGGCGCGCGTCTTCTACGCGCAGCCGAACTTCGCCAACCCGACCGGCGCGCAGTGGTCCGCCGCCCTGGCCGACGAAGTGCTCGACGTGGTGCGCCGGTTCGGGGCGTTCCTGATCGAGGACGACACCGCGCACGACTTCGGCATCACCGCCGATCCGGCACCCATCGCCGCGCGGGACGACAGCGGGCACGTCGTCTACCTGCGCTCGCTGACCAAGAGCGTGTCCCCGTCCGTGCGCGTCGCCAGCATCATCGCCCGCGGCCCGGCCCGCGAGCGCATCCTCGCCGATGCCCAAGCCGAATCGCTGTACGTCAGCGGGGTGCTGCAGGCCGTGGCGCTCGACGTCGTCACCCAGCCCGCTTGGCGCACCCACCTGCGCAATCTGCGCCACCAGCTGGCCGCCCGCCGCGACCTGCTCGTCGCCGCGCTGCGGGAGCACGTCCCCGACGCGCACCTGGAAGCCGTGCCGCGAGGCGGGTTGAACCTGTGGGTCCGGCTGCCGGACGCGACGGACCTGCCGCGGTTGCTCCGGGACTGCGAAGCCGCCGGGGTCGTCCTCGCCGCGGGCGACGAGTGGTTCCCCGCCGAACCCACCGGCCCCCACCTGCGCATCAACTACGCCGGTCCGAACCCCGGGGCCTTCCCCGACGGTGCGCGCATCATCGGCGAGATGCTCGCGCGGCAGTAGCGGTCAGCGGTGGAGGTCCCACGTCAGCAGCGCGACGTGCAGCGACACCAACGACTCCGGGTTGTCCAGGGAGACACCGAGCAGCTGCTCGACGCGGGCGAGCTGCCCGTAGTACGCCGTGCGGGACACGTGCGCCGCGGACGCCGCAGCGGACTTGTTGCCGCCGTGGCGGCACAAGGCGCGCAATGCGTCGAGCAGCCGGTCGTTGTCCAGGATCGGGCCGAGCTCCCGCTCCGCGAACGCGGTCAGCCGCTCGTCGCCGCGCAGCAGGTGCAGCAGGCCGCGCAGCCGGACGTCGTCGAGCCGGTGGAAATCGCGCGTGCCGTCGTCGACGTGCAACGCGGCTTCGGCGACCTGCGCGGCCTCGGTGAGCGTCCGGCGCGCGCCGGAGATCGCCCCCACCTCGCTGCCCACCCCGACCACCAGCGGCAACGCGGCGGACCGGCGGATGTCGGCGGACAGCCGGTGCAGTGCGGTATCGACGTCGACGCCGGCCAACGCCACCACGGCGTGCACCGTGATGTCGTCGACCACGCCGACCAGCACCGGCAGCTTGGCCTTGCGTCCCGCAAGCGCGGTCGCTTCGGCCAGATCTCGCAGCGCCTGCTGGGTTTCCAGCGCGGGTGCCGGAGTCGTGGTGGTGCGCGGCCGCACCGCGATCCCCACCAGCGGGCCGTCCAGCGGCACGCCGACTCCGGCGGCCCGGGCGGCCAGGTCTGCGGTTTCGGCGTTGCCCGCGAGGAGTTCGGTGATCAGCGTGCGGTGCGTCTGCCGTTCCAAGCTCTCGCGATCGCGTGTCACCAGGCGGTTCACTGCCAGCGCCGACGCCGCCCGCTCGGCCACCACGACGTGTCGGTGCGCGGGTTCCGGGCCGAGCACCACCAATCGGCCCCAGTCGTCGCCGCGCGCTCCGACCACGGTGGTCAGCCACTGCCGGTCGGCGTCGTACGAGGTCCGCCCGGACTGCACCACCGATCGGGAGCGCTCCGACCACTCCGACAGCAGCGCGACCGGATCCTGCCCCGCCGCGTCGTAGGCCAGCACCTGGTGCGCCATCGTCTCCAGCACCACGGGTCGCTCGAGGATGCGCGTGGCCTCGCGCAGCACGGACGCAGGTTCGGCGCCCGAGGTGGTCAGCGCGGTGAACGTCTCGTGGATCGCGTGCGTGGCCCGCAGCTCGGCCAGCTGGGCGTCGCGGATGCGCGCCACCACCGCTTCGGTGATGCTGACGAACTTCGTCTCCTCCGAGAGCGTCACCAGCGGCAGGTCGTGCCGGTGCGCAGCGTCCACGAGCGCGCTCGGCACCCGGTCCCGCCAACGGCGCACGAGCTCCACGACCAGCC
>NZ_JBEOVY010000273.1:0-10813 GCF_040295745.1 Saccharopolyspora sp. NPDC002686 | reverse complement strand
GGGGTCCAGGGGTCCCGACACGCCGGGGTCCCGACACGCCCGGGTGTGCAGTTTCAATTGAAACTGTAAAACCCAGGCACGGCGGATCACAGTTTCAATTGAAACTGCGGGTGGGGACGGGACCGGTCAGCCGAAGACTCCGCCTTTGATCGTCATTGCGACGGCGAGGATCACGACGCCGAAACCGCTGTAGAGCAGGACGTCCACGGCGCGGCTGCGGATCGCCAGCAGGCCCACCCGGTCCGGCGAGATCACCGCGCGCAGAACCGCCGCGACCAGCATCGCCAGGGCGAGCAGGACCGCGCCGCGGCGCCAGTGCTGCATCGCCACCAGCAGGAATCCGACCAGTGCGATGAGCAGCACGAGGCCGAACGGCACGTGCATCGACAGGCGCGACTTTCCGCCGAACTGCTCGCTCACGTTCCTCCTGTCGGGTCCGGGCTTCGTGAGCGGCGACGGTGGCTCCCACCACCACCGCCGCTCACGAGGAGGCTCAGCGCTCGGCGGCCTCGACGACGTTGGTCAGCAGCATCGCGCGGGTCATCGGGCCGACGCCGCCGGGGTTCGGCGAGATGAAGCCGGCGACCTCCGCGACGTCCGGGTGCACGTCGCCGGACAGCCCGTCCTCGGTGCGGGTCACGCCGACGTCGAGCACCGCCGCGCCCGGCTTGACCATGTCCGGCGTGATCAGGTTCGGCTTGCCCGCCGCCGCGATCACCACGTCCGCGCGGCTCACCTCGGAGGCGAGGTCCTTGGTCCCGGTGTGGCACAGCGTGACGGTGGCGTTCTCGCTGCGCCGGGTGAGCAGCAGCCCGATCGGGCGGCCGACGGTGATGCCGCGGCCGACGACCGCGACCCGCGCACCGTCGAGCGGCACGTCGTAGCGGCGCAGCAGCTCGATGATGCCGCGCGGCGTGCACGGCAGCGGCGCCTCCTCGCCCAGCACCAGGCGGCCGAGGCTGATCGGGTGCAGCCCGTCGGCGTCCTTCTCCGGCGCGATGCGCTCCAGCAGCGGACCGGCGTCGAGGTGCTTGGGCAGCGGCAGCTGGACGATGTAGCCGGTGCAGGCCGGGTCGGCGTTGAGCTCGTCGAGCACCGCTTCGACCTCGGCCTGGCTGACGTCGGCGGGCAGGTCCTTGCGGATCGACTTGATGCCGACCTTGGCGCAGTCGTTGTGCTTGGCGCGCACGTAGGACTGCGAACCGGGGTCGTCGCCGACCAGCACGGTGGCCAGTCCGGGGGCCCTGCCCTGCTCGGCGAGCCGGGCGACCCTGGGCCGCAGCTCGTCGAAGATCGCTTCCTTGGTGGCCTTGCCGTCCAGAATCGTCGCGCTCACGGCTGTTCATCGTGGCAGACGTCGCACACCCCGTCCCGCCCGGTCCGGCATTGCCGCCACGCCCACGGCCACCAGCGTGAGCAGCACGCCGACCACCGTCGACGTCGCGATCCCCTCCGCGGTGGCCGGGGCGAACACGTCCAGCAGCAGCGCCCCGATCAGCTGGCCGGAGATCATGCCGAGGCTGAGCATCAGCACCCCGGTGTAGCGGACCAGCGCGACCGAGCCGCCGATCACGAAGATCCCGAGGAAACCACCGGTGTAGAGCCAGCCCTCGGCGGGGAACTCGGGCAGGCCGCGGACCAGCACCTCGACCGCGAAGGCCAGGGCCAGCGCCGTCATCCCGACCCCGAAGTTGACCATCGAGGCGAACACCGCCGAATCGGCCGCCTGCTTCATCCGGCCGTTGACCGCCGCCTGCCAGCCCAAGCCGATCCCGGCCAGCGCGGGTAGCAGCACCAGCCAGCTCGCGTGCGCACCGCCCAGCTGCGCGGACACCGAGACCAGCACGGCCGCCACGGCGAGCGCAGCACCGAGCAGCCGGGTCGCGGTCACGTGCTGCGGCCCGGCCGGGCCCAGACCGAGGCGGTCCACCACCAGTCCGCTGCTCACCTGCCCGGCCACCACCGCGACCGTGAACATCGCGACGCCCAGCGCCGTGGCGGCCATGCCCTGGGTGAACACCAGGTACCCGCCGCACACCCCGCCGAGGCACTGCCAGGGCCGCAGGCCGTCCGGCTCGCGCAACGCCGCGGCCAGGTTCTTGAAGCCGCGGCGAGCGCGCGGGATCACCAGCGAACCGGCGAGCAGCACGACGAACCCGCAGCAGAACGAGATCAGCCCGGCGGCGATCCCGTCGTCCATCCGGGCCCCGAGCGTGCCGTTGATCCGGGCCTGGATCGCCAGCAGCACACCCACGCCAGCCGCACCGACCATGCCGAGCACGCGCTGGCGGACTTTCGGACCGGAAGGTTTCACTGGCGAAAGAGTCACGTGACCGCACTCTCCTCCGCCTCCCGCGCGACGCGCGACGCCCTGGCGTTGTGAGATGCGACAAGTCCGGCGGCCAGCAGGGCCAGCCCCGCGGCCGCCGCAGCTGCCGCCGCCGGACCGGCCAGGTCGAGCATCATCCCGGACAGCGGTGCGGCCAGCGCTCCGCCGAACATGGTCGCGCTGGCCATCCAACCGAACGCCTCGTTGCGCCGCTCCGGCGGCGCGATGTCGGCCAGGCGCCCGTTGCTGGCGGCCAGCGTCGGGGCCACCGCCGTCCCGCCTATCAGCAGGATCGCCCCGACCAGCAGCGGCGAACCCGGTTCGACGATCGGCGGCAGCACCGGGATCAGCGCGACCAGGCCGAGCGCGGCCAGCGACGCCCGCAGCCAGAGCCGGGGACGTCGCGCCGAACCGCCGAGCACCAGCCCGCCGAGCAGCGAACCGACCGCCCACACCATCGCCAGCACGCCGGCCAGCTCCGGCTCACCGCGTTCGCGCGCCCACCCGACCAGCACCAGGTCCATCGAGATCAACCCGCCGACCAGGAAGGCGAAGAAACCGAGCAACGAGACGAAACCGGGCGTGCGGAACAGGGATCCGGACTTTCGCCCGCTCTGTCCTCTTCCTCCCAGACCTTCGGTGAAACCCGCGCGCCACAGCGCAACGGCGAACAGCACCGCACCGGCGGCCGCCCACGCGGCGCAGGCGGACATCGCCACCACCGGACCCCAGATCGCCACCACGAACGCGGCGAGCATCGGCGCCATCACGAACAACAGCTCCTGCAGCGTCGCCTCCACCGCGAACGCGGCCTCCCGCGCCGGACCGTCCGCCAGCAGCGGCCAGATCCCCCGTCCGATCTGGGTGATCGGCGGGTGCGACAGCCCGGTGCCCAGCGCCACCGGGAGGATCAGCCACCAGTACGCCGGATCGACCCAGCTGGTCACGGCGATGATGGCGACCATCCCGAGCCCGGAACCCAGGCCGGTCACCACCAGCAGCCGAGGCGGTGAGCTGCGGTCCGCCGCCCGCCCGCGCAGCGGCCCGGCGATGGCCTGCCCGACCGTGATCGTCGCGCCGATCACGCCGCCGATCGCGTAAGAACCGGTCCAGTCGACGGCCAGGAACGCCAGCACCATCCCCAGCGCCGGCATGTGCAGGCGTCCCAGCAGGGCGAAGAACATCAGGTTCGGGGCGTGCGGCACCGCCGCCAGAAGTCGGTAAGGACGCAGCACGTCGTCCACTGTCTCTTCTGGCACGGGTGTACCGCTACCGAATTTCACCGACCGCTGACCGCCGACGACGCACCGCTGAACCAATCCACCTGGTGGTGTGATGTTCATCCGGACGAGAAACCGGCAGGCTCTCGTGACGAGATCACCGCACGCGGTGACATGGATCTTGAACGCGCGCACGTGTCCTGGATCAACGGAACCGAAGTCGTACACAGCGCACATGTCACGGCCCGCGTCGAGTAGCGTCTTGGCGGGGTGGAGTCGGGTTGCCTCGTCGAGAGGGGGAGGATGTCACCCATGTCGCGTCCGACAGCGATCAGTCCGGAAGAACAGGAGCAGATCGCCCGCAAGATCGGTGTTCTGCTGTTACAAGGGGCTCCTGAGGACTGGCAGGAGATCACGGTGGAGTACCGCGCCACCGGCGAGTACCACGACCTGCTGGGTGAGGTGACCGCGCAGGACGGCAGTTCCCGGTCGCTGGAGCCTCCGGTAGAGCTGCGGGAGATCTTCGAGAGCCTGCGCGAGGGCATGTACCGGCCGGACGTCGGTACCTGGCTGAGCGCGCTGTACGTGGTCGAGCGCCCGTCCAGCTACCGCATCGACATCAACTTCGACACCGAGCCCGGCTGGCAGCGCCCGCTGCCGCGGGCGGCCTACGTCGACGAACTGCGCCGCTACCCGCGCGCCGAGGAGAACATCCCGGACTGGATGCGGGACCGGATCGACGGTACCGGTCCGGTGGCCGAGTCCCCGGTCAACGGCGCGCCGGTCGCCCAGTCGCCGGTGGCCGAGCCCCCGACCGCCGAGCAGGACGCCGTGGAGCCGCACGACGTCGAGCCGCCGGTCGCCGAGCCGTCCGCCGCCCAGTCGTCCGTCACCGAGCAGGCCCCCGCCCCGGAGCCCGAGGTCGACGAGCCGACCGGGTTCCAGGTGGCCAACGCCTTCGACGACTTCGACGAGCAGGGCCGCCCGGTCGTCGCCGACCGCGAGCCGGTCCCGGCCGAGGAAACCGCCCGGCTGCGCCAGTACCTGGAGAACGCGCCGGTCGTGCTCGCCTCCCGCGAGGACGAGGAGGACCAGCTCGACCCGGAGCGCCCCACCGTCGTGCCGGGCACCTGGCACACCGACGGCACCTGGCTGTGGCCGGGCGCGATCGCGTTCTACCTGGCCCAGTACGGCGTGCCGCCGGAGCCCGAGCTCGTCGCGCACGTCCGCCGCCGCGGCTTCCAGCTGACCGAGGTCGACGACGCCACCCGCGACGCCGCGGTCAGCGAGCTCATCGACCAGCCGGCCGACTCCGACGACGAGCCGGCGGACTTCGACGACGAGCCGCAGAGCTCCGCCGTCGAGGTCCCCGAGGTCGCCGACGCGGAGCCGGTGATCGCCGACGAGACCCCGAGCTACGCCGACGAAGCGCAGGACTTCGACGACGAGCCGCGCGGTTTCACCGAGCCGGACGCCGCAGAGGCCCCTGCCCCCGCAGTCGTCGAGGACGACGAGGTCGAGCAGACCGGCGGATCGCGGCACGTGCTGGACGACGAGGAAGAGCTGCCCGACACCGAGTCCGTGCTGGGCAAGCTGCACGACCGGCTCACCGAGTTCCAGGTGGACGGCAGCAGCTACCGGATCGGCAGCATCAGCGAGAACGCCCGGTGCCTGGTCCAGGAGGGCCCGGACTGGATCGTCACCGCCGAGCAGGGCGAGGACGTCCGGTTCGCCCGGGTCGACCACGCCGCGGCCTACCTGCTCGGCAGCCTGCTCCTGGAGGAGCCGGCCGCCGACGCCCCGCAGGTGGCCGAGCAGGCGGAAGCGGACCTGTCCGATGACGAGTCCGACCTCCCGCAGCGCACTCCCGAAGCGGACCTGCCGCAGCGGACGCCGGAGGCCGGTCTGCCGCAGCGTCCGGAGCCGGAACTGCCGCAGCGCACCCCGGAACCGAGCCTGCCGCAGCGCACGCCGGAATCTGGTCTGCCCCAGCGCACGCCCGACCTCCCGCAGCGGGCCGCCGAATCCGACCTGCCCCAGCGGGCACCGGAATCGGACCTGCCGCAGCGCACGCCGGAAGCCGGTCTGCCGCAGCGCACGCCGGGCGACGCCCTGCCGCAGTCGCAGCGGGCACCGGAGCCGGAGCTGCCCCAGCGCGCGCCGGAACCGTCGGCCGCCAACCCGCTGTTCACCGCGAACCAGGAGCCGCCCGCTCAGCCCGAGCCGCCGGTTCAGCCGGAAGCGGCCCCGCCCGCGGCGCAGCCGAACGAGGAGGCGACCCGCCTCCAGCAGGCACCGCAGCTGGACCACCCCGCAGCCGCGGGTCCGCCGTCCCCGCCGGTCGGCCAACCCGTCCAGCAGCCGCCGGTCGGTGGACCGGGTGCACCGCCGCCGCTGCCCAAGCGCCAGCCGCGTCAGGGCGGAAACCCCGCGCCGCAGGGTGCTCCGGGCCCGGTCGGTGGCGCGGAACGCCGTCCCGGCCCCGGTGGCCCGGGCATGGCCGGTCCGCACCGGCAGGGTCCGCCGCCCGGACCGCCGCGTCCGCCGCAGGGCGGTGGCCAGCAGCCAGGCGGCCAGGCAGGCCCGCCGGGTGGCCAGCAGATCCAGCCGCTCAACGGCGAACCGCCGCTGACGCTGTACCGCGACCGGCGCGTGATCATGCTCCAGCCCGGTACCGAGCTGGACCGCTTCGGTGAGCCGAACGGCAACGTGGTCTACGCGATGCGCACGCCGTACACGCACCGCTCGCTCCCGCCGCAGTGGTCGAACCGCTCGTACTTCGCCTACCGCATCCAGCGCCCGATCCAGGCGATGCGCGGCACGGCGGTCCCGTGGTTCGAGCAGCCGGGCGGTGGCACGGCGTTCGTGCTCCCGGCGTCGATCAGCGAACTCCTCGCGGACGGCACCCTGGCGGAGATGCCCGCCACGGAACGCCCGCCCATGGAGTAACCGCAACCGAGCAGCGAGGGGCACCCGCGATTTCCGCGGGTGCCCCTCGTGCTTTTCCGGCCCCGCCTCGAAAACGGCGCTACCGCAGCAGAACCCGACCGCGCGGGCGGAAAACGATGGCTTCGCGCGCGGTTCGACGTCACGATGGGCACGTGCTGATCGATCACTTCCCGCTCGTCGGGCTCAAGCTGACGACGCCGCGCCTCGAAGTGCGTCTGCCTTCGCCCGACGAACTCGGCGAGCTGGCGGAGCTGGCCGGCAACGGCGTCCACGACCCGGACCTCATGCCGTTCACCGAGGCGTGGACGGACGGCACGCCCGACCAGGTCGCGCTGAACGTCATCCAGCACTACTGGCGGCACCTCGGCAGCTGGACTCCGCAGCACTGGGCGCTGAACCTCACCGTGTTCCACGACGGAGCCGTCGTCGGCCAGCAGAGCATCGGCGCCCGGGACCTGGCCATCACCCGCGAGGTGAGCACCGGCTCCTGGCTCGGGCAGCGCTACCAGGGCCGCGGGATCGGCACCGAGATGCGCGCCGCCGTGCTGCACCTGGCTTTCGCCTGCCTCGACGCCGAAGAAGCCGTCTCCTCAGCGATCGAGCACAACGTCGCTTCCCGAGCTGTCTCCCGGAAACTCGGCTACCAACCCGATGGCAGCCACCGCGAGGCCGTCCGCGGAGACCTGGCGGTCGTGCACCGGCTGCGGCTGACCCGCGCGGATTGGGAACGGCACCGCACCGTCCCGGTCGAGGTCGAAGGGCTCGCACCCTGCCTCCCCCTGCTCGGGGTCGACGTGCCGTAGCCGTCCCCTGGTCAGAGCCAGTCGTGTTCGCGGGCGTAGCGGGCTGCTTCGTGGCGGGTTTGGGTCTGGGTCTTCTGCATCGCGTTGGAGAGGTAGTTGCGGACCGTGCCCGGTGCGAGGTGGAGCTGGGTGGCGATGTCGGCGGCGGAGTAGCCCTCGCCGGTCGCGCGCAGCACGTCGAGCTCCCGGTCGGTGAGCGGGCAGTCGTCGACGAGGGCGAGCGCGGAGACGTCCGGGTCGATCCAGCGCTTGCCCTCGTGCAGGGTTCCGATCACCGAGGTGATGTGCGCGGGTTCGGCGGACTTGCTGACGAAGCCCTGGACGCCGAGCTTGAGGGCCTTGCGGAGCACACCGGGTTTGGCGTGCCGAGTCAGCATGAGGATGACCTGGTCCGGGTGGGTGCGGCGGATCTCCGCGACGGCGCCGAGTCCGTCCACACCGGGCATCTCCAGGTCGATGACGAGCACGTCGGGCCGGTGCCGCAGGGTGGCCTCGACGGCCTCCGCGCCGTTCTCCGCTTCGGCGAGCACCGCGATGTCGCCTTCGAGCGGGAGCAGCGCGGCCATCGCCTTGCGGAGGAGCGCTTCGTCGTCGGCGAGCACCACGGTCGTCATCGGTCTGCCTCCGCTCGTCGGTTCGGGAACGCCGCTGCTGTCCGGAATTCGCCATCGTGCTGGTCGACCGACAGCTCACCACCCTCCGCGGCGACGCGTTGGGCGAGCGCTGCCAATCCCCTGAGTTCGGTCACCGGAGCGCGCTGGGCGCCGTCGTTGACGATGCTGATGCTCGACGCCGACAGCGTTATCCGCACCTGGGTCGCCTGGGCGTGCCGCAAGATGTTGGTGGTCGTCTCGCGGAGGACCTGGCCGAGCAGTTCGCCCACGCGCTGGTCCACGTCGGCCTCCCGGTCGACGTGCACGTCGATGCCGGCCGCTTCGAAGAGGTTCCGCGCGTTCTCCAGCTCGGCGGAGAGGTTCAGCCGCCGCTGCGCGTAGGCGAGTTCCTTGGTCTGGGTGATGGTTTCGCTGACCAGGTCGTGTATCTCGCGCAGTTCCTGCTCGGCCCGTTCGACGTCGCTGCCCACCAGCTTCTGCGCGAGCGCTGCCTTCAGCTTCACCACGTGGAGGGTGTGCCCCTGGATGTCGTGCAGATCGCCGGCGAAGCGGACGCGTTCGCGGATGACGGCCAGCTCCGCTTCCCGCTCCCGCGCCTCCTCCAGCTCCGCGACGATGTCGTAGAACCGCTTGTTGGGGAACATCAACCCGACCAGCACCACGGTGACCCCGGTGGGGATCAGGACGTACCGGATCAGGACTTCCGGCGCCTCCTGGTGCGAGACGAGCAGTCTCGCCGCGCCCACCGCGGCGACGTAGCCCGCCAGCACCACGGCCGCCCAACCCCGCCAGCGCGGCAGCCGGGGGACGACGAGCGCACCCACGAAGGAGATGCCGAAGAACGCCATCCGCCCGTCACCCACCAGCGCCCCGAAGGCCCAGACGGCAGCCGTGGTGGCCACGGTGGCGGGTGCGACGCGCAGGAGGTCGTCGGCCGCCCACCGGACGAACGCCACCAAGGTCGCCACCACACCGGCGGCCAAAACGGCGGCCTCCCACCAGTTCCGGGCGTCGAAGGCGACCGTCACCGCACCGACGACGGCCAGCACCGGACCGAACATCGTGAGGTTCGTCTTGCGGAGCTGCACCCTCGCCCGCGTTCGACGTTCGGGTTGCCGCATCAGCCTCGCCCGCGATCAGCGGCGTCGGGCAGCGGTCTGGTGTTCACGGGTGCTTCTCCGGAGTCGCACGGCGGGTTCGTTCAACACTATTGCTCCGATCGCGCGGCGAGCACCAGTGACACAGCGTCATGCCTTCCCACCAGGAATGTCATGGCGGGTTCCTGACGCGGCGGCACTGGGCGCGGCGGCCCCGGACCGCTGGAATCGGAGTCATCGACATCCGAGCTCACCGTCGCTGGGAATCGGCTGCCGCGACAGCACTCCCAGAGATGTCCATTGTGGAGCTGATCAGAGGAGCGCTGATGCGCAAACCCGCGTTGACCGTCCTCGCCGCCGCGGTGGTGGCGACCCTGACCCCGATCTCAGCGTCGGCGACTTCCGGCCGGCTCGACTGGGGCGCGTGCCCCGAGGACGTCGCCAAGCCCGGCCTGGAGTGCGCCACGCTCGACGTTCCGCTGGACTACCGCGATCCCGGCGGTCAGACGATCACGATCGCGATCTCGCGCCTGGCCAGCACCAACCCGGAGAAGCGCCGCGGCGTGCTGCTGACGAACAGCGGCGGTCCGGGCGGGACCGGGCTGGACTTCCCGGCCGCCCTGCGCGACCTGGGGATGCCGCAGGACGTGCTGGAGAGCTACGACGTGATCGGGATGGACCCGCGCGGGGTCGGGCACAGCACGCCGGTGACCTGCGACCTGACGCTCGCCGAGCAACCGACCAACATCCCGATGTACGGCCGCGACCCCGCCGCCGTCGAGGAGGAGGCCGAGCGGGTGGCGGCGGTCGCGGAGAAGTGCGGATCGTCGCCGACGGCGCCGCTGCTGCCGCACATCACCACCGCCAACACCGCTCGCGACATGGACCGGGTCCGCGAGGCGCTGGGCGAGCAGGCGGTGTCCTACTTCGGCATCTCCTACGGCACCTACCTCGGGTCGGTCTACACCGCGATGTTCCCGCAGCGCAGCGACCGGTTCCTGATCGACAGCGCGACCGGCCCCGACGGCTGGGACTCGGAGTTCTCGAGGTCGTTCGGGCAGGGCTTCGAGGACAGGTTCCCGGACTTCGCGGAGTTCGCCGCGGCCAACCCCGAGTACGGCCTCGGCGAGACCCCGGAGCAGGTGGCGGCGAAGTACTTCGAGCTCGCCGCCCGGCTCGACGAGACTCCGAGCCCGGACGGCTACAACGGCCAGGCGTTCCGCTTCGCCACGTTCGCCTCGCTCTACTTCGACCGGGAGCTGCCGCGGTTGGCCGAGACCTGGCATGCCCTCGACACCGGCACTCCGGTACCGGCGCCCGATTCCAGCGCCGTCGCTGCTGCTGCACCCGCGGACAACTACCAGGCCAGCCAGCTGCACGTGATCTGCAACGACTCCGACTGGCCGGAGGACGTCCGGACCTACCAGCGCAACGTCGAGGTCGACCGGTTCCGCCACCCGATGTTCGGCGCAGCGGGCGCCAACATCACGCCGTGCGCGTTCTGGCCGTCCGAGCCGGTCGAACCGCAGGTGGAGATCACCGACGAGGGCCCGTCGAACGTGCTGATCATCCAGAACCTCCGCGACCCGGCGACACCGCTGGCCGGTGCCCGGAAGCTGCGGGAGGCGTTCGGCGACCGGGCCCGGATGGTGACGGCCGATCAGGGCGGCCACCTGGCCTACCTGTTCCTGGACGACCAGTGCGTCCACCGCATCGCGACGAACTTCCTGGTCAACGGCGAGCGTCCGGGACACGACCTCGCCTGCGCGAAGCCCTGAGCCCAGGGCCGGCGCAGGAGCAC
>NZ_JBEOVY010000272.1:0-10888 GCF_040295745.1 Saccharopolyspora sp. NPDC002686 | reverse complement strand
CACCCTCCTTCGGGAAGGTGATGTCCATGCCGATCATGTCGAACTCCAGCCACACCCCCCGATCGGCGAGCCCGAGCTGGTACTCACCGTCCTCCTGCCGCCGCTGGGTGCCGGGCGTGCTGGGGCACACCGACTACCCCGGCGACCCCGAGTGGGACCGGGCGGTCGCGATGGCGGCCGGTCTGGAGACCCCGGTTCGCGGCGCCACGCTGCCGCTGCGCCCGCAGACCCCCACGCCAGCACAGGCCCCGGCCGTGCCGAGCACACCGAAGACCCAGCACCTGACCGCGCAGGGCGGCGACGGCGGATCCCTCACCGACTCCGTCGAAGAGCTGACCCAGGCACCGGAGGAGCCAGAGGCCGCGCCGGAGGACGAGAGCACCCCGGTCACCGTGCCGGAGCAGCAGGATGTGAAAACCCGTCCCAAGCCCGCCGTGCTGCCCGAGATCACCGAGCCCCGCGGTCGCAGCGCCCCGTGGGAGCGCGCGATGTCGCTGGGCAGCAGCGAGAACTGAGCCCCGCGCTCAACTCCTAACCGGTGGCGTGGTCCAGCACGGACCGCGCCACCGTTCTCTTCTGCGCGCAACGGTGGGTCCACGGTCGGTGCTCTTCCACCACCGACGCGATGCGGGGCTGACGTTCCAGCACGCGCCTTGCGGAGAGTCGTTCGCCGGCTGGTTCCTGTCGTTTCGAGTTCCATGCAGTCCATGCTGCCGCGCTGACCAGCAAAGATCATCACTCGAGCAGGTGAACATCTGTTCGAATACCTGAGCAGCTCTCAGAACCAGCGGAAGCGCGGCCCTCCCCCGCGCACGGAAAAGCGCGGTGGCGCCGCCCCGACGGGACGACGCCACCGCGCCTCTTACCAGGAATTACTCGCTCGAACCGGAGCCTCGTGGCACCTCGCCACCGGTCTCGACCTCACCGGCCTGGGCCCGCTGCCCCAGCCGCGAGTGCCTGCGGCCGTACAGGAAGTAGATCACCACACCGGCCACCATCCAGATCACGAACCGGATCCAGGTCAGCGCGGTCAGGTTCAGCATCAGCCAGAGGCAGGCGAGGATCGCCAGGATCGGCACCAGCGGCACGAGCGGGGCGCGGAAGCCGCGCGGCAGGTCGGGCCGGGTCCTGCGGAGCACGATCACGCCGAGCGAGACCAGCACGAACGCGAACAGCGTGCCGACGTTGACCATCTCTTCGAGCTTGTCCGCCGGGAAGAAGCCCGCGGCCACCACCACGACCACGCCGACCAGGATGGTGGCGCGGGTGGGGGTGCCCCGCTTGGGGTCGGTCTTGGCCAGACCGCGCGGCACCAGGCCGTCGCGGGACATGGCGAACAGGACTCGGGTCTGACCCAGCAGCAGCACCATGACCACCGTGGTCAGACCGGCCAGCGCACCGACCGCGATGATCGCGGCCGCCCAGTTCACGCCGTGCTGCGCGAAGGCGGTGGCCAGCGTGGCCCGGTTGCCCTCCGCATCGGTCGCCAGGTCGGTGTAGGGCACCATGCCGGTGACCACCAGCGCGACCGCGACGTAGAGCACGGTGACGATCGCGAGGCTGCCGAGGATGCCCCGCGGCGCGTTCTTCTGCGGGTTGCGGGTCTCCTCCGCGGTGGTCGCGACGATGTCGAAACCGATGAAGGCGAAGAACACCAGCGACGCACCGGCCAGCAGGCCGAAGATGCCGTAGGTGCTGGTCTCACCGCCGAGGATGAGTGACAGCAGGGACTGCTCGATCTTCGGGGTGTCGCTGGCACCGGCCTCGGCGGCCGGCGGGATGAACGGCGTGTAGTTCGCCGTGTTGACGTAGGCCAGGCCGACCACGATGACCAGCATCACCACCGCGACCTTGATCAGCGTGATGACCAGGCTGACCCGGGCGGAGAGCTTGGTGCCCAGCGCCAGCAGGGTGCACAGGACCGCGGTGAGCAGCACCGCGCCCCAGTCGAACTGGAGCCCGCCGCCGAGCTCGAACGAGGTCGGCAGGTCGAACCCGCCCAGCTTGAACACTTCCTGGAGGTAGACCGACCAGCCCTTGGCCACCGCGGCCGCGGCGACCGCGAACTCGAGGATCAGGTCCCAGCCGATGATCCAGGCGATGAACTCGCCGAAGGTGGCGTAGGAGTAGGTGTAGGCGCTACCCGCGACCGGCACCGTGGAGGCGAACTCGGCGTAGCAGAGCGCTGCGAGACCGCACGCGATCGCGGCGAGCACGAACGCCACGGAAACGGAAGGTCCGGTCATGTCGCCGGCGGTCCTCGCGGCCAACGTGAAGATGCCGGCGCCGATGACCACGGAAACACCGAAGACGATCAGGTCCCAGGTGCCGAGGTTCTTTCGAAGTTTGGTGTCCGGCTCGTCGGTATCCAAGATCGATTGCTCTACCGACTTGGTACGCCACAGCCCAGTACCTGGCACTGTCGCCTCCTCAGTAATCCCAAATGGTGGGTCGCACCCTAACCCGGCAGTGTTGCGGGCGGAACTGGGTGCCTTTAGTCCTCACGCCCATTCGTTAACTCCTTGTGATGTGCACAACTGCGCCCCTGAACGAAACGGGCCTGGTCAGCGGGTCAGCGTCCGCTCGAGGTCCGGTTCGAGGTAGATCAGCCGCGCCTCGGGGACCTTCGCGCGGACCCGCGCCTCCGCTTCATCGATCTCGGCAGCGACCTCCGCCACGGACATCGCGGGGGTCATGCCGATCTTCGCGGCGACCAGGAGCTCCTCGGGTCCCAAATATTGGGAACGGATGTGAATGACCTTCTGCACGCTGCCGCGCTCCAGCTCGCCGACGATCGCGGCCAGCACCTCGCGGTTCGCGCCCTCCCCGATGAGCAGGCTCTTGGTCTCGACGATCAGCACGATCGCGATCACCCCCAGCAGCGCCCCGATGCACGCGGTGCCGACACCGTCCCACACCGGATTGCCGGTGAGCGCGGTGAGACCGACGCCGCAGAGGGCCAGCACCAGGCCGATGAGCGCGCCCAGGTCCTCCAGCAGGACCACCGGCAGTTCCGGCGTCTTGGCCTGCCGGACGAACTGCCACCAGGTCAGCTTCCCCTTGATCGTGCGCGACTCCTTGATCGCGGTGACGAAGCTGTAGCTCTCCAGCCCGATCGCGACCAGCAGGATCAGCACCGCGACCCAGACCGAGGTCAGCGGCTCGGGGTGCTGGATCTTGTGGATGCCCTCGTAGAGCGCGAACACCGAACCCAGGCTGAACAGCAGCAGCGCGACCACGAAGGAGTAGAAGAAGCGGTCCCGGCCGTACCCGAACGGGTGCTCCTCGGTGGGCTTGCGCTGCGAGGTCTTCTGCCCGAGCAGCAGCAGGCCCTGGTTCGAGGTGTCGGCCAACGAGTGCACCGACTCCGCCAGCATCGACGAAGACCCGGTGAACAGGAAGCCGGTGAACTTGGCGGCCGCGATGCCCGCGTTGGCGGTGAGCGCAGCCAAGATCGCCTTGGTTCCGCCGCTTGCTGACACGTTCTCTCCCGTGCGGTGCGCAGGTCGACCGGTCACCCGGTCAAGGACGGGAGGAATCTACCGGCCGACGCGGCGGCCGCACCGCGGGTTCGGGAACTCGCCCGAATTCTGTCCCTTTTGTCCCCGCTCGGCGGTTCAGAACGCCCCGGCCGCGGCGCGGAACACCTGCGCCCGGCCGTCGTCGTCGAGCTCGGCGGGACGCACCTGCACCGCCGGGTCGGACGCCGCGAGCCACACCGACTGCCCGCGCTCCAACCGGAGCTCGCGCGGCAGCGATCCGTTGTGCGTGCTGCTGGTCAACCGGACGCTGCCCTTGGTGCACAGCAGGATCTGCGGGCCCGGCGAATCCAGGTGCACGACACCGGATTCGGCCGGCGTCCAGTCCAACCTGGAGAGTTCGAACTCGTCGGCCGGCGTCCGGTACGCGGTCAGGTTCGCGTCCAGCGACTCGCCCTTGAGCACCCGCATGTCCCCGCAGGCGAAGTCCAGCACCCGCAGCAGTTCCGGGACGTCGACGTGCTTGGGGGTCAGACCGCAGCGCAGGATGTTGTCGGAGTTGGCCAGGATCTCGATGCCGGTGCCGTTGAGGTAGGCGTGCAGGTTCCCGGCGGGCAGGAAGATCGCCTCGCCGGGCTGCAGCACGATGCGGTTGAGCAGCAGGCTGGCCAGCACACCGGCGTCGTGCGGGTAGGCCTCGCCGAGCTCCAGCACCGTCCGGCACTCGAGGGAGAACTCGCCGTGCTCCCGGACGTGCTCGACGCACGCTTCCAGCAGCTCCGGCAGCACCTCGCGGAGGTAGGTCTCCGGCAGCGTGATCCAGGTGGTGAACAGCGCGCGGAGACCGTCGGCGTCGGGCTGCGCGGCGAGCAGTTCCCGGTGCGCGCGCAGGCTCGGCACCGCCAGCGCGTCCAGCAGCCGGACCGTGCGCTGGGCCTCGCGGAACCCGGCCAGCGCGTGGAACTCCGTCAAGGCGCAGATCAGCTCGGGCTTGGCGGTGGGATCCGGGTAGTTGCGGTTGGGCGCGTTGCGCGCGATGCCCGCCCGCTCCTCCAGCCGGAAGCCCTCCGCGGCTTGCTCGGCCGACGGGTGCGCCTGCAGGCTCAGCGGTTCGTCCGCGGCGAGCACCTTGAGCAGGAACGGCAGCTGCCCGCCCCAGCGCTGCACGCACACCGGCCCCAGGTGGTGCGCCGGGTCGTCCTCCAGCAGGGACAGCAGGGACACCTCGTCGCCGTCGGGCCGGACCACCCGCGACGGGTCGCCGGGATGCGCGCCCATCCACAGCTCGGCTTCCGGGTGCGGAGTTGGGACGGGCCGACCGAGCAGATCAGCAATAGCGGTACGCGAGCCCCACGCATAGGGGCGCACCGCGTTCCGCAGTAGCTCCACAGTCGTTTCTCGCTTCCTCGTCTTCGCGCCTGCTCGTCCCAGCGCCCAGCACAGCACACCGCGTTGGACCGCCGGGCGGCATCGGGGCATTCCCCTGAAACTTCCCTCAGTGCATGGCCAACGCCGGCCACCCCGGACCGTTCAGCGTGCCCGCCGCCAGCCCCAGGTAGACGGCGGCCAGGTCGAACCGGGCGGCCAGCGTCGCGGATCGCAGCACCGCGTCGTCGCGCACCGATTCACCTGGGCTGATCAGGTCCGCACCGGGCAGGTCCCGCACCGCGCCCCGTTCCTGCGCCTCCCCCTGCGCGTCGTACCGCGCGCTGACCAGGAACACGCGCAGGGCGGCGCCCGGGTTGTCCTCGGGGTCGGCGAACAGGTCCGCTTCCGAGCCGACCGAGGAGGCGGCCCGGTGCAGTGCGTGCTCGGCCACGGCCTGCTGGTAGTCGGCCACGTGGCAAGGCGTTGCGGCGTGGGCACCGAGGGCGAAGGCACCGTGCGTGGCGACCGCAGTGGACACCCGGTCCAAGCCCCACAGCAGCGGCGCGCGGTCGGCCAACCGCAGCGCCAGCGACTTCGCCGGGTTGGTCAGCGTGTCCTGGTTCGGGTGCGCGTGCTCGGCCTCCTTGTCCAGCTCGTCGGCCAACTGCTCGGCGTCGAAGCGGACCAGGTCGAGCGCGCGGAAGACGTTGAGCCCGACCGCGAACGCGTGCGCGAAGGACAGCGCAGGCGGTACCGGGATGCGCGGCGGCAGGACCTTCGCGCGGCCTGCGCCGGCCGCCGCGACCGGACCATCCGGCGGGACCGCCAGCACGACCGTCGCACCGCGGCGGCAGGCCGTCGACACCGATTCGGCCAGCACCGCGTCGCCGACGTCGTCGCTGTGCGCGAACACCACGTCCAGCGCGCCGATCCAGGCCGGGATCGTGTCGGTGACCACCACCGGGACCGGGCAGCGCGGCCCGGCCAGAGCGGCCAGCAGCTGGCAGACCCCGAGCCCCACACCGGGGCGCACCAGCAGCACGATCGCGCGGGGCCGGTCGTCGGCCAGGTCGTCCATGCCGACCTCGGTCGCGGTCTCGGCCGCGGCGCGGACCTGCGCACCGGACAGTGCCGCGAGGCGCAGCAGACCACCGGCATCGGCGTCGACCAGCCGAGCGGGATCGTCGAAGAGTGTGTCGTCGAGCACCGGGCCTCACCCCTCCCCGGAAGGCGCCGGTCCCCCGACGGCTTCTTCCAGCAGCAGCACCGGAATTCCGTCCCGCACCGGGAAGGCCCGACCGCAGGAGGTGCAGGTCAGGTAGTCGGCCTGGGGATCATCGGCCAGCCCCGGCCGGAGCTGGGCGTGCTGCGGGCACGGGCAAGCCAAGATCTCCAGCAACTGCGGTTCCAGGTCAACGGCCACTTTTCCTCCCCAAACTCGCCCGCGCACCCAGCGCGAGCTCGCGCTCCGACCTCTCGCGGCCGAACTTCACCCTCGGACGACCGCGAGCACCTCGTCGCGCAGCGCGGCCATCGCGTCAGTGTCCCTCGCCTCCACGTTGAGCCGGAGCAGCGGTTCGGTGTTGGACGGGCGCAGGTTGAACCAGGAGCCGTCCGACAACTCCACGGTAAGCCCGTCGAGCTCGTCCACACGAGCGCCCGACCGGTCGCCGAAGGTCGCGGCCACCGCGCGCATCCGGCCCTGCTGGTCCTCGACGGTCGAGTTGATCTCGCCGGAGGCGGCGTAGCGCGAGTAGTCGGCCATCAGCTGCGACAACGGCAGGTCCTGACCGCCCAGCGCGGCCAGCACGTGCAGCGCGGCCAGCATGCCGGAGTCGGCGCGCCAGAAGTCGCGGAAGTAGTAGTGCGCGGAGTGCTCGCCGCCGAAGATCGCCCCGGTCTCGGCCATCGTCTGCTTGATGAACGAGTGGCCGACGCGGGTGCGCACCGGCTTGCCGCCGTGCTCGGCGACGATCTCGGGCACCGCTTTGGAGGTGATCAGGTTGTGGATGATCGTCCCGCCCGGCTCCTTGGCCAGCTCGCGGACGGCGACCAGCGCGGTGATCGCGCTCGGCGCGACCGGTTCGGCTCGCTCGTCGACCACGAAGCAGCGGTCGGCGTCGCCGTCGAAGGCCAGCCCGGCGTCGGCGCCGACCTCGCGGACCTTGGCCTGCAGGTCGACCAGGTTGGCCGGGTCCAGCGGGTTGGCCTCGTGGTTGGGGAAGTTGCCGTCGAGCTCGAAGTACATCGGGATCAGCTCGATCGGCAGCCCGTCGAAGACGGTCGGCACGGTGTGCCCGCCCATCCCGTTGCCGGCGTCCACCACGACCTTCAGCGGGCGGATGCCGCTGACGTCGACCAGTTCGCGCAGGAAGGTGGAGTACTCGGCGGTCATCTCGCGGCTGCTGGTGCTGCCCTTGGCGCCGAGGAACTCGGGCACGCCGTGGGCGACCAGCTCCTGGATCTCGGACAGGCCGCTGTCCTGGCCGACCGGGGCCGCACCTGCCCGGCAGAGCTTGATGCCGTTGTACTGGGCCGGGTTGTGGCTCGCGGTGAACATGGCGCCCGGCAGCTCCAGCCGACCGGAGGCGAAGTAGAGCATGTCGGTGCTGGCCAGGCCGATGTTGATCACGTCGACGCCCTGGCCGGTGACGCCTTCGGCGAAGGCCTCGGCCAGACCCGGCGAGGAATCCCGCATGTCGTGCCCGATGACCACGGCCGGACCACCCACCAGGCGGGTGAAGGCGGCGCCGATCTCCCGCACCGCGTCAGCGTCGAGTCCATCCCCGACCACCCCGCGGATGTCGTACGCCTTGACGATCCCCGACAGGTCCCGCACGCTGCACCCTCCCCGATTCCGCGCCAGACACGACGTGGTTGGCAGCCTACCGGCGAACGATCGGGCGGTGGCGTCCGCTGGACGCACGCGAGCTGTTCGTCACGATCAATTCACTCGTCGATCGGATCGGGCAAGGCTCGCAAATGCCCGCGGCGGCTGCCGCTGGTACCGGCTCCCTGGGCTTCCACCGGCCGGTCCGGCCGCCCGGCTTCCCGGACCGCCTCGGCCAGCGCGGTCAGGTCGTCGTCGGAGGGTTCCGGCGGGGCGAACTCGCCCTCGTGCCGCACGACCTCCCAGCCCTTCGGCACGGTGAGCCGCAGCGCGTGGGCTTCGCACAGGTCGTAGCTGTGCGGTTCGGCGTAAGTGGCCAGCGGGCCGACGACCGCGGTGGAGTCCGCGTAGGCATAAGTGAGCGTGGCGACGGCCGGGTTGAGACACCCGGTCCGCGAGCACCGCCTCACGCTCCGCACGACACGCACGATAGCGCGCCCGATCCGGTGCGCGGCGAAGGCACGCGGAAACCGATGTTGAACGGGCCCTCCAGGCCGAGGTCAGCGCAGGTCAGGACGGTGCGGACCGAGCTCCGGCGCCGGGCGTTTCGCCTGGTCGATCACGCCGCGCACCGCGGAACGGCCGGTTCCGCGCGCCTGCGCGCCCGCGCGTGCGGAATTCCACCCGATGCTCATCCCGGCTCCGGGCGCGGAAGGCGTACCCTCAGCGCGTGGTGACCGCACGTGGATCTCGGCGCCGTATCCGCTTCCGGCGGGATCGGCGCGGCCGCGGCCTGCGAGGACCGCTGTACCCGTCCTCGGTCCCGGTGTCGCGCAGCCGTTCGCAGCGCTTCGACGCGCTGGTGCTGGAGGCGTTGGAGCCGATAGAGCAGCGCTGGCACGCCGAGCTGACGCAGCTCGACGTCGCCGTCGACGAGGTACCGGAGATCACCAGCACCACTCCCGAGAAGGTCGTCTGGGACGACGACGTGGTGGTGGACTCCAACGTTCCGCTCGCCCGGCTGGTCCCGGCCGGGGTGGACCGGCGCGGTCTGCCCACGCGCGCGCGGATCGTGCTGTACCGGCGGCCGCTGGAAGCGCGGGCGCGCGACGGCACGGACATGGCGGACCTGCTGCACGACGTGCTGGTCGAGCAGGTCGCCACCTACCTCGGACTGGACCCGGACGTCATCGAAGGGCAGTGATCAGCGCGTCCAGCGCTGCCGCGTACCCGTGCTCGGGCGGCGTGGCGTAGCCGACGACGACACCGTCGGCCGCGGACTTCGACGCGTCGGGGTGGCGGAAGTCGTCGAGCCCCTCCACCGCAACACCTCGTTCCGCAGCGGCTGCGACGATGGCCTGCTCGGTGCCGGGTCGCAGGCGGAGCACGGCGTGCAGACCTGCGGCGATGCCGGTGGCGGTGATGTGCGGTGCGTGCTCGGCCAGTGCCGCGACCAGCTGGTCGCGGCGGTGCCGGTAGCGCTGCCGCATGCGGCGGACGTGGCGGTCGTAGTGCCCGGACTCGACGAAGTCGGCCAGCGCCAGCTGGTCCAGGACGCTCGCCCAGCGCTCCCGCAGCCCCTTCACCGCCAGCACCTCGTCCACCAGGTGTTCGGGCAGCACCATCCAGCCGAGGCGGACCGCCGGCGACAGGCTCTTGCTCACCGATCCGAGGTAGATCACGCGCTCCGGGTCGAGGCCTTGCACCGCTCCCACCGGCTCCCGGTCGTAGCGGAACTCGCCGTCGTAGTCGTCCTCCAGGACCAGCCCGCCGCTGGACCGCGCCCAGTCCACGGCCGCGGCACGGCGTTCGGGGTGCAGCGGTCCGCCGGTCGGGAACTGGTGGGCGGGCGTGAGCAGCGCGGCGCGCATCCGCGAGTCCAGCTCGTCGGTCCGGGCTCCGTGCTCGTCGAGACCGAGCGGGATCGTGCGGACCCCGGCTTCGGCCAGCAGCTCGCGGTGGAACGGCAGGCCGTAGGACTCGACGGCGAGCGGGCCGCGCAGGACCCCGCCGAACAGCAGCTCCAGGGCGTGGGCGAACCCGCAGCAGATCACGATCCGCTCCGGTTCGGCGCGGACCCCGCGGGCTCTCGCCAGGTAGTCGGCCAGTGCACGGCGCAGTTCCGGCCTGCCGTGCGGGTCACCGGGGCCGAATGCCTCGCTGGGTGCCGCGTTGAGGGCTCGGCGCGCTGAGGCCGACCAGGCGGTTCGCGGGAAAGAGGAGCTGTCCGGCTGCCCTTGCCGCAGGTGGTGGACCGGTTCCGGGCGTTGCGGCCGCCGGGCCGGACGGCTGGCGCGGCGGGGTTCGACGCGGTGCGCGACGCGGGTCCCCGAGCCCTGGCGGGCCGTGAGCCATCCCTCGGCGATCAGCTCGGCGTAGGCGGCGGCAACGGTGTTGCGGGCCAACCCCAGATCCGCTGCGAGCGATCGGTACGGCGGGAGGCGGGTGCCCGGCTGCAGCCTTCCCGCCCTGATCGCCTCGCGCAGCGCGGCGGTGAGCACTGCCCTCTTGCTCCCCGGACCGGACAGGTCCAGGTGGAGGTCACTACCGGTCACCGCCGCCGAATTGGCCCAAGATTTCGCCACGGAATTGCACTCTACGACCGGTCGATGCGCGTCGTAGCGTCGAACGCATGACGAACCAGAACCGCATCGAATTCGCCAAGACCGCCCCCAAGGCGTTCCGCGCCCAGCGCTCCCTCGAAGCCGCGGCCGGCGAAGGACTCGACCCGGTGCTGGGCGAACTGGTGCGAATCCGCGCGTCCCAGCTCAACGGGTGCGCGTACTGCCTGCACATGCACACCAACGACGCCCGCAAGGCCGGGGAGGACGAGAACCGGCTGCACATGGTCGGTGTGTGGCGCGAGGCGACGAACTTCTTCACCGAGCGGGAGCTCGCGGCGCTGGAGCTGACCGAGGCCGTCACGCTGATCTCCGACCGCGGCGTGCCCGACGAGGTCTACGCCCGAGCCGCCGAGCAGTTCGAGCCTGAGGAGCTGGGGAGCCTGCTGGCGCTGATCCTCAGCATCAACACCTGGAACCGCATCGCGCTCGCCACCGGCAAGATCGCCGGCACCGACGAGCGCACCGCCTGACCCCCGACGCAATTTCAATGGAAATCGGACGTCTGATTTCCATAGGTCACCCAGCTCGACGCGTTCCTGGCCTCCGCGGCCGGGCAGCCGTCGGACAGCGACCCGGCGGACTCCACC